>NZ_DAISHJ010000052.1:0-32385 GCF_036822615.1 Aggregatilinea sp.
CACGGCTTCGCGGGACCGTTCGGCGGCATGTTCGACGCGCCGCACGGCGCGGTTTGCGCGGCGTTCCTGCCGCACGTGATGCAGGCTAATGTAGACGCGATCCGTGCCCGCGCCGCCGACACCGATCTGCCCGCCCGCCTGGACGAGATCGCGCAGATCGTCACCGGCGATCCGTCCGCCGCCGCCGAAGACGGCGTGCAGTGGATCCGCGACCTGTGCGCCGCGCTGCACATTCCGCCGCTGCGGACGTATGGCATCACCCCGCCAGACTTCCCGGCCCTGGTCGAAAAAGGCCGCGCGGCCAACTCGATGAAGGGCAACCCGCTGGTGCTCACCGATTCTGAACTCACCGACATTGTGAAAGCAGCTTATTGACCATGAAACGCTGGCAAGCCGATCTCGCCCTGGCCTTCGTCGCCCTGATCTGGGGCTCGACCTTCGTTGTCGTCAAAAACGCACTCGACACCGTCGGACCGCTGACTTACGTCGCGTGGCGGTTCTGGCTCGCCTCGATCCTGCTGGTCGCGTTGTTCGCGCGCCGCCTGCGGGGCATCCGCCGCGAGGAAATCCTGGCGGGCGGATTGATCGGCGTGTGGCTGGCACTCGGCTACATCTTCCAGACGGTCGGCCTGAAGACGACCACCAGCGCCAAAGCGGGGTTCATCACCGGGCTGAGCGTCGTCATCGTGCCGCTGCTGGCGACGGTGCTGCTGCGGCGCCCGCCGGGACGCAGCGCGATTCTGGGCATCATCGCCGCGACGATTGGCCTCGGCTTCCTCTCCCTCAACAAGAATCTGAACGTGCAGGAAGGCGACCTGTGGGTGCTGGCCTGCGCGATCGCCTTCGCGCTGCACATCGTTTCCGTGTCGCGCTTTTCGCCGCACGCCGATCCGATCCGGCTGTCCGTGGTGCAGATTGCTGCCGTCGCGCCCATCGCCACCATCGCGGCGTTCGGCTTCGAGACGCCCAGCCTCGATCTGCCTGCCGCCACGTGGGGCGCCATCGCATTGACCGGCGTCGCGGCCACGGCGCTGGCGTTCGGCATCCAGGTTTACGTGCAGCGCTTCACCACGTCCACCCACACCGCGCTGTTGTTCAGCCTGGAGCCGGTCTTCGCGGCGCTGTTCGGCTGGTGGTGGGCCAGCGAGTCGCTCGGCATGAAGGAGCTGATCGGTTGCGGGCTGATCCTGGCCGGGATGCTTGTCGCAGAGCTGGGTGATTCGGAATCCGTCGATGCCGCGCCGGAGCCGCTGCCGGAGCTCGCGCTCACGTCGAGCGATTGACGCTGACCGGGTAACTCGGCTTTTTCGGACGGGCGATGCGTGCATCGCCCGTTTTCATCCCTCTACCGCCCCTGCCGTCCCGTCCACAACTCCATAGAGGCGTAGGTCCACAATGCTCCGCTCCATGCCCGCGAGTTTTGCTCTTCGCTCAGCCCCAACCGCCAGCAGCGAACCACCTGCCTGCTAGTGCCTTCCGCGTCAGTGAAACGTGACGATCTACGGTATTAGCACCCCCCTTCGCCCGGTACACTTAGGGCGTGAACAAATGCACAAAAGGTGCGTTTTGGACAGGCGTACTGCCTGTTTAATGGGTGAGGATGAATTCTATGTCCGAAGATCCACGAATTTTAGAGTTGCGCGCCATGCGCGAGCGTACCCGCCTGGGCGGCGGACCCGATCGCATCGCGGCGCAGCACTCGAAGGGCAAGCTGACCGCCCGCGAGCGGCTCGACGCCCTGCTCGATCCCGGCACGTTCAACGAGCTGGAACCCTTCATCACGCACCAGGGCGATGAAGCTGGCATGGCGACGGAAAAATACATGGGCGAGGGCGTCATCACGGGTTACGGCCAGATCGAAGGGCGCACCGTGTATGTGTATGCCCAGGACTTCACGGTCTATGGCGGCACGCTCAGCGAGATGCAGAGCCACAAAATCTGCCGCGTGATGGACCTCGCGCTGCGCAACGGCACGCCGATCATCGGCCTGATCGATTCCGGCGGCGCGCGCATTCAGGAAGGCGTGCGCAGCCTGGGCGGCTACGCCGAGATCTTCCGCCGCAACGCGCAGTATTCCGGCGTCATCCCGCAGATCAGCGTCATGCTCGGCCCGTGCGCGGGTGGCGCAGCCTATTCCCCCGCGCTGACCGACATGATCATCATGGTCCGCGAGCAGTCGTTCATGTTCCTGACCGGCCCTCAGGTGATCAAAACCGTCACGGGCGAAGAAGTCGATAACGAACACCTGGGCGGCGCAGAAATTCACACGGCGGTCAGCGGAACGGCCCACCTCGCCGCCGCGTCCGAGCACGAGGCATTGATGATGTGCCGTCAGGCGCTCAGCTACCTGCCCTCAAACAATATCGAAAACCCGCCGTTCTTCCCGCCCACCGACGATCCGCTGCGCATGGACGACACGCTGAACAGCATCGTGCCGATCGATCCCGGCGTACCCTACAGCATGCACGAAGTGATCCGGCGTGTCGTCGATGACGGCTCATTCTTCGAGCTTCAGCCCGAATTCGCGCGGAATGCCATCGTCGGCTTCGCGCGCATCGGCGGGCACAGTGCCGGGATCGTCGCGCAGGAGCCGAGCATCATGGCGGGCGTGATCGATATCGACGCTGCCGACAAAATCACGCGCTTCGTGCGCATGTGCGACTGCTTCAACGTGCCGCTGGTGACGTTCGTGGACTCGCCCGGCTTCCTGCCCGGCGTGGACCAGGAGCATCACGGCATCATCCGCCACGGTGCGAAGGTGCTCTACGCCTATTCCGAGGCGACCGTGCCCAAAATCAGCGTGATCACGCGCAAGGCCTACGGCGGCGCGTACGTGGTCATGAGCAGCAAGTACCTGGGCACGGATGTCAACTACGCCTGGCCCAGCGCCGAGATTGCGGTCATGGGCGCGGAAGGCGCGGTCAACATCATGTTTGGCAAAGAGATCAAAAAAGCCGAAGACCCCGACGCCGAACGCGCCCGGCTGGCCGAGGAATACCGCACGCGTTTCAACAATCCCTACCACGCCGCCAGCGCCGGATACGTGGACGACATCATCGAGCCACGCGAGACGCGCGCCAAGCTGATCGCGTCGCTGACCGCGCTGCACGACAAGTATTCGCCCGCGCCGCCGCGCAAGCACGGCAATATCCCGGTGTAAGGGGGCCTCTATGGGCGAAAATCTGGTTGACGCACTCGAAATCACCGTTATCGGCATGACGCTGGTCTTCGGCGCGATCTTTCTGCTGTGGGGCGTGATGTCGCTGCTGGTTCGCCTCACGGCGGACGGCCCCGAAGCGGAAGAAGAAGCGCCCGAAGCCGAAGCTGTTGATGCCGGTACCGATCGCAAACGCCGTGCTGCCGCTGCTGCTGTCGCGGTGGCGCTGGCGCGCGAGCACGATCACACTTTACCCCACGCCTTCCCCATCCCGCCCACGCCCATCGTCAGCGCGTGGCAGGCCGTGATGCGCGGTCGGCAACTCAAGCAGCGAGGTCCGATTCGATGAAAGTGACCGTCAAGATCGATAACGAGATCTTCGAGGTGGAAGTGGGCGACCTGACCGCGCGGCCAATCTCGGCCAGCGTGGGCGGCCAGCGCTTCGAGGTCTGGCCGGAAGAAACCGCCGCGCCTGCCAAAGCCGCCCCCGCCGCGCGCCCGCAGACGGGGCGCATCCCCAGCACGCCGAGCGTTCTGCCACATCCCGAGGTTAGCAACCCCCCGACCGCCGCCAGCGCCAAGCCGAATCCCCCAGCGGCAGCGCCCGCCGCGACCAGCACAGCCAACGCGGTCCACGCGCCGATCCCCGGCGTGATCGTGTCGCTCGCCGTGTCGTCAGGCAGCAGCGTCGAGGTCGGACAGGAGTTATGCGTGCTGGAAGCGATGAAGATGAAAAACGTCATCCGCGCCCCGCGCGCAGGCTCGATCGCCTCCGTGCACGTGGCAACGGGCCAGCACGTCAAGCACCGCGACCTGCTGTTCGAATACGCGGACTGACCGCGTAAAGGCCGTTCAATGGATCTTTCCGAACTTATACCTGAACTCACTAAGGGCTTCTCGCACTTCACGCTCGGCAATGGCGTGATGATCGCCGTGGGTCTGATCCTGGTGGCGCTGGCCGTGGTCAAGGAATACGAGCCGGTGCTGCTGCTGCCGATCGGCTTCGGCTGTATCCTCGCCAACATCCCGCTGACGGGCATGACCGAAGGCCAGGGCCTGTTCGCCGTGCTGTACAAGGCCGGGATCAGCAACGAGTTGTTCCCGCTGTTGATTTTCATCGGCGTGGGCGCGATGATCGATTTCAGCCCCCTGCTGGCGCAGCCCAAAATGGTATTGCTGGGCGCGGCGGGCCAGTTCGGCATCTTCGCCACGCTGATCCTGGCGACGCTGCTGGGCTTCCCGATCAACGAAGCGGCCAGCATCGGCGTGATCGGCGCGATCGACGGGCCGACCTCGATCTACGTGGCGAGCAAACTCGCTCCCGCGCTGCTGGCTCCGATCGCCGTCGCCGCCTACTCGTATATGAGCCTCGTGCCGATCATTCAGCCGCCGATCATGCGCGCCCTCACGACCAAACAGGAGCGCAGCATTCGCATGGAATACTCGCCGCGCCCGGTATCGCGCCGCGCGCTGGTGCTGTTCCCCATCGTGGTCACGATCGTCGTGGGGCTGCTCGTGCCGGAAGCCACCCCGCTGATCAGCATGCTGATGCTGGGTAACCTGCTGCGCGAAAGCCGCGTGGTGGAGCGGCTGAACCTCAGCGCGCAGAACGAGATCATCAACATCGCCACGTTGTTCCTGGGCATCACCGTCGGCTCGACGATGGGCGCGGGCAGCTTCCTGAACCTGGACACGATCCAGATTCTGGTGCTGGGCCTGCTGGCCTTCGCGCTGGATACCGTCGCCGGGCTGCTGTTCGGCAAGCTGATGGCGCGCATCAGCGGCGGCAAGATCAACCCGCTGATCGGCGCAGCAGGCATCAGCGCGTTCCCGATGGCCGGACGCCTTGCGGCGCAGGTCGCGCAGGACGAGGACTTCGAGAACTTCATCCTGATGCACGCGATGGGCGCCAACACGGCGGGACAGCTTGGCAGCGTTATGGCGGGCGGCGTGCTGCTCACGCTGGCGCTGAGCGTCCTGTAGCAGTTCCAAAGCCACCATCAAAAACGGGCGGATCGCTTTCATCCGCCCGTTTTGTTTTCAGTTCCACCTCTATCGCAGCACGACACAGCCGCGCGCTTCGAGCGCGCGCATCCACTCCGGCACCTCTGCCACCTTATTCCAGCGCAGATCCAGTTTTTCGAGCCGGTCCAGAGTCCCCAGGCTGGCGGGCAGCGCGCGCAAACGGTTTCCGCGCAGATCCAGCATCACCAGAGTCTTCAAGTTCCCCAGCGTCTCCGGCACGGACGCCAACCGGTTGTTGCGCAGGTCCAGCTCGGTCAGCGCGCCCAGATCCCCGATCGTGTCTGGCAGCGCGACCAATGCGTTATTGGACAGCGCCAGTTTGCGCAGGCTGCGCAGCCCCCCAATCGACGCGGGCAGCGCTTCGAGCGTGTTGTGCATGGCGTGAAGCTCGCGTAGATCCCGCAGGTTCCCCAAAGAGTCCGGCAGCGCGGCCCGACGGTTGTTGTAAAGCCGCAGCTCAACCAGCCGCGTCAGACTGCCCAGGCTTTCCGGCAGCGCGGTGAAGTCGTTATCGGTCAGGTTGAGATATGTCAGCGCGGATAGGTTTCCGAACGAGTCCGGCAGGGCAGACAGGTGATTGTTACTGAGGTACAGCACCGACAGGCTGCGCAGCTTCCCGATCGACTCCGGCAGCGCGACCAGTGCGTTGTGGCCGAGATCGAGAATTTCGAGCCGCGCCAGATCCCCGATCGCGTCCGGCACGGTGATCAGGCCGTTGTCGTGCACGTACAACTGAGTCAGGCAATCGAAGGTGCCGATCCGATCGTCCAGACGCCCCAGCGGATTTTCGCCCAGAGACAGCACTTCAAGCCCGCGCAGCCGCCAGAATGAATCCGGCAGTGCAGCGATCCGATTGGCGCGCAGATTCAGTTCGGTGAGGCCGGTCAGCCGCCCGGCGGACTCCGGCAGCGCCGTGAGCCGGTTCTCGTCCAGGTGCAGCGTTTCGAGCGCGGCCAGATCTCCGATCGAGTCCGGCAGCCCCGTGAGGTCGTTTCCGGTCAATTCCAGGCGGCGCAGGGATCGCAGCGCGCCCACCGACTCTGGCACGGCGCGCAGTTCGCAGCGGCGCACGGCCAGCCCCGCGATCTCGCCCTCATCAATGCCGCACACGACGGGCCGCGTATCCGCCGCAAACTCGTTCCACGGCACACATGGGATCGACTCGCCGGGCGCGAGGCAGCCTTCCGCTTGCAGCGTCAATGCCCATTCACGCAGCATTTCCTCACCGATCATTGCCGATCTCCCCTCCAGACCAACGCGGCTGGATCGTAACACAAAAATGGGCCGGGGAGTGCCCCGACCCATGCATCACATCTGCTCTACAACAAAGCCCGAGAGACCCAGCTCACAGCTTCGCCAGCAGTTCTTCCAGCCGATCCCAGCTTTCCTCGGCGCCGTCCGACATGCCGGTTGAGAGCATCCCGTCACGATCTTCGACCGACTGATAAACTGAGGTGTCGATCACGCGAGTTTTGCCGTCATGCTCCTCAAACTCGATGGTTTCCAGCAGGATATGGCCCGGCATCGGCTCGTACTCGAACGTGTATACCAGCCGCTCCGGGGCTGTGACCTCATGGTAGACGCCGCGAAAGGCGTGTTCCTCACCGTCCGCATTGTGCTCGATGAAGCGCCACAGGCCGCCCATTTTTAGCTCCAGCTTCTCAACCACGGTGGTCGTGTTTTTGAGCCCCCACCACTGCGCGACGAGCGCCGGATCGGTGCAGGCTTTGAACACCAGCTCGCGCGGGGCGTCGAAGTCGCGGATCATACGAATGTCGAGCTGTCCAGGTTCAGCGATCAGATTCAGCTTACTCATTGTTATGCTCCTCGTGCTGTAATCTTTCGAGAAGATGATCCAGGCGCTCGTAGCGCTCCTCCACTGCACGCCGGTAAGGTTCCAACCAGGCGTCCACTTCGGCCAGCGGCTCCGGTTGCAGCTCATACCAGCGCCGCTGGGCATCCTGGCGCACGCTCACCAACCCGGCCTCGCGCAGCACCCGTAGGTGCTTCGACACACCGGGCTGGCTGGTCTGAAGCAGATCGGCCAGCTCGCCCACCATACGTGGCTGCTCGCGGATCAAGTCGAGAATGCGCCTGCGCGTGGGATCAACCAGCGCTTGAAAGGTTGCGTTCATATGTTTAATATATCATATCGGTTATATAACTGTCAAGTTATATAACAAACTCACTAAAGGTTGCTCAAGCAGCAATCTGAGGTAATTCATCAACAGCCAAACTAAAAAACGGGCCGGAGAAAGCGCCCCGACCCGTCCAGTATGCCCACTCATGTCCCGGCGACCGCGCCGGAACTCAGGTATCGTGATGCAGTTCGCGCTCCATGCGCTTGATGCGCCGCTCCGCCCGCCACTTGCTCCACGTCCCAACGATGCCGTTGGGCAACACCATCACCGAGACGATAAACAGCACGCCCAGGAACAGATCCCACTGCTCCGCGATGTTGATTGTGGTCGATCCCATCGTGATCGTCTTGTCGCGCAGGTACGATTCGCCCAACTCCAGCCCCAGCGTGCTCAGCACCGGGCCGACCAGCGTGCCCAGCCCGCCGATCAACGTATAGAGCAGCGGCAGCACGGTGTAGTTCAGGCTGAGCAGGTCCGGTTTGACGCGCTTGTCGGTGCTCCACAGCACGAACAGGATGCCCGTCAGCGTGGCGATCACGCCCGCGAACGACATCGTGAGCAGCTTGTAGCGCACCGTGTTATAGCCGATGGTCCGCGCGCGGTCCTCGTTCTCGCGGATGGACAGCATCACCCGCCCTGCAGGAGAGCTGAGGTAGCGCCGGATCGCCAGGAACACCAGCACGAAGAACACCAGCGTCAGGCGATACATGAACAGGCGGCTGCCGTCAGCGGTTGGCGTGGCATTGAGCGAGTCCGGGATGATGTCGCGCACCACGAGGCCATCTTCCGCCCCGGTATAGTTGCGGAACGTGCCGCTCTTCGCCAGCACCCAGAACATCTCGGCAAACGCCAGCGTGAACATGGTGAAGTACACGCCCTTCAGCCGCAGCGTCACCAGCCCCGCGATCAGGCTCAGGCCGATACTGGCCACAATCGCCAGTAGCACCGCGACGTAAAACGACATGCCGTCGATCTGCGAGATGAGCATAAACGTCACGTAGCCGCCCACGCCAAAGAACAGCGCGTGCCCGAACGAGATAACCCCGCTGTAGCCGAACAGCAGGTTATAGCTCATCGAGAGCGACGCCAGCAGCAGCGACTGGGCCATGATGCTCTGCCAGAACACCGAGTCGCCCGTGGGGCGCTGCGGCGTGACTTCCGTATCGGTCATCTGCGCGATGATGTTCGGGAAGCGCCACAGCAGCAGCACGGCGATGATGTACAGCCAGTTGTCGAGCAGCAGACGCGCCAACCCATCGAGCACGCCGCGCAGCGCCGGATTTTCGATCTTATTGATCGGCGTATAAACGTAGCGGTCGATCATTCTACCTCCCGCCCGAACAGGCCGCTCGGCTGGACCAGCAGCACCACGATCATCAGCAGCAGGATCGACGTTTCGGCCATCACCGGCGCGTCGAAGTGCGCCAGCGAAAGCTGCTCCGCGACGGCACGCGTCAGCCCCACGATGAAGCTGGCGATGGCCGTGCCCTCATAGCTGCCCATGCCGCCGATCACGACGACCACGATCGCCAGAATCAGGAACTGCTGCCCCATCTCCAGCGTCGCGCCCTGGTAGGGCACGATGGCGATCCCGCCCAGGCCCGCCAGCGCCGCGCCGATCACGAACACGAGTGTGAACACCAGCCGCACGTTGATGCCCAGCGCCTGAACCATCTCGGCATCCTGCACGCCCGCGCGGATGATGATCCCGATCCGCGTGCGGTTCAGCAGAATGAACACGCCCACCATCATCGCCAGTCCCAGCGCGATAATGAACAGGCGGTAAACGCTCTGCGTCTGGCCGAACAGCGTGAACGTGCCGTCCAGAAAACTCGGCGGAGCGAGCGGCTGGCGTGCCTGCGGCCCATACGCGCGCTCGACAAGGTCGCCCAGCACCGCCGCGAGACCGAAGGTCAGTACGATCTGGAACACCGGGCGTTTATAGAGAGGCCGGATCAGCCCCCACTCGATGACAGCTCCCATCAGGCCCGTCACCACCACGGCGCTGATGATCGCCGCGAGGAAGCTCAGCTCGACGCTGAGGCCCACGCTGTCGTAGACCTGATAGCCGACGTATGCGCCCACCAGCAGGAACGATCCCTGCGCGAAGTTCAGCACGTCGAGCAGCCCAAAAATCAGCGACAGGCCGGACGCGACGAGGAAAATCAGCATCCCCAGCAGCACGCCGCGAAACAGCGTCTGCCCGGCCCCGTTGATCCCGAAGTCCGCCAGACTGATGATCACGATGGCGGCCAGATAGATGCCCACCAATCCCCACGACCGGCGGTGCGCCGGAGACAAGCGTGCGAAGTAACTACCCATAATCGCCTCCGCCCTACGCCACGCCCAGATAGGACGTAATCAACTGCCGGTCCGCTACCAGATCGGCCACCTTGCCCGCGTGCACGGAAACGCCCTCCTCGATGATCACGTACCGCTCGGCGATCTGGCTCGCTACCTGGAAATTCTGCTCGACCAGCAGCACGGTCGTCGAGGCCGAAAGCTGCCGGATCGCATCCATCATCTGCTCGATCAACACGGGAGCCAAACCTTCGCTCGGCTCGTCGATCAGCAGCAGGCTGTTATCGGGCACGAGCGCGCGCGCAATCGCCAGCATCTGCTGCTGCCCGCCGGAAAGGTTGCCGCCCGGCAGGCTGTACAGGCGCTTGAGGTCGGGGAACAGCCCGAAGATGAAATCCGCCTTACGGTCCAGGTCGCCCTTTTTGCGCTCGGCAATGATCAGGTTCTGTTCCACCGTCAGGTCGCGGAAGATGATGCGCTTTTCCGGCACATAGCCGATGCCCATCTGCGCGATCTTGTGCGGCGCGAGGTGGTGAATAGGGGTGCCGTGGAACACGATCTCGCCCGTACGGGGTGCGTTCAGCCCCATGATGCTGCGCAGCGTCGTCGTTTTGCCCGCGCCGTTGCGCCCCAGCAGCACCGTGATGCTGCCGCGCGGCACGTCCACCGTCACGCCTTCGAGAATATGAAACTCCCCGATGAACGTGTGAATGTTACGAACTTCGAGAATGGACTCTTGAGACGCCGCGCTCATGACTCTGCCCCCTGCACCAGATCGGCAAAGTCGCCGTACAGCTCGCCCAGATAAGCCTTCTGAACCGTCTCGTTCCGTGCGATTTCGGCGGGCGTGCCTTCGGCCAACACCTCGCCCTGGTGCATCACGGTGATCTGGTCGGAGGCGTTCATCACCACGTTCATGTTGTGCTCGACGAGCATAATCGTCTTGTGTCCTTCGCGGCGGATGCGCTGGATCATCTCCATCAGCGCGGGGACCTGCTCGGTCGCCATGCCTGCCGTCGGCTCGTCCAGCAGCAGCACTTCGGCGTCGGACGCCAGCAGGATCGCCATTTCGAGTTTGCGCTGGTCGCCGTGCGGCAAAATCGCCGCCGGGACAGCCGCCTTATCGCTCAGGCCCACCTGCTCCAGTGCGCCCATCGCCGTCGCCGTATACGACTTAAAGTGCCGGTAGTGCCACCACACTTTGAAGCTGTCACGGCCCAGTGCCTGGGCCCCCAGCCGCACGTTTTCGAGCACGGTCAGGTTCGGGAAGATATTCGTGACCTGGAACGAGCGCCCCAAGCCCAAATGAACCCGGCGGTGCAGCGGCGTCGCCGTAATATCTTGGCCCTTAAACAACACCTCGCCCTGAGTCGGACGCAGGTTGCCGGTTAATAAGTTGAACAGCGTGGTCTTGCCCGCGCCGTTCGGCCCAATGATCGAATGCAGGTCGCCGCGTCGCACGCGGATGTTCACGTTTGCCACGGCCACCAGCCCGCCGAACTCTTTGCGCAGGCCCCGGCCTTCAAGAATGATGTCTTCAGACATAAGCCTATCCAGTTGGATGAATGGGGGACGCACGGGCTACGTCCCCCATTATGAAACAGGTCAGAACACTACTCTGCGGCGCGCTCGGCGAGCGGCGTGCAGTCGAGCGTGTCGCTGCTGCGATCCGCACCGGACTCGCACGGCGGGGCCGCGTCTTCAGCCGACACTTCCGCGATCAGTTCGTAGTACTTGAACGCATCTGGCTGCGCATCGATCAGGCGAACGACGTACATGGGCATGAGCGCCTGATGGTCCTCGGCACGCATGGTGTATTCGCCCTTCGGGCCTTCCCAGGTGATGCCTTCCAGCGCCGGGATCAGGTCGTCGGGCAGGGTCGAGCCGCCAGCAGCCTCGATGCCAGCCGCGAGGGCCTGCGCCGTGGCGAAACCGCATTCCGTGAACAGGTCCGGCTCTTCGTTGTAGCGCTCTTCGTGCTGCTTGACGAGCCAGTCGTTGACTTCGTTGTCCGGCAGGGTGTAGTGGTAGACGATCAGACCGACGTTGCCGACCTGCGAATCGTCCACGAAGGAGCTGACGTCGTCGTTGGAGCCGAAGCCGGTGATCAGCACGGGCTTGTCTTCATCGACGCCGATGCCCGCTTCGGACATCTGCTGGAACAGGTTGATCGAGGACGACCCGGCCCAGGTCACGATCACGCCGTCCGCGCCGGAATCCACGATTTCCTGGATGTACGGGCCGAATTCGGTCGTGTCGGTCGGGGCGAAGATCGCGTCCTGCACGAAGGTCGCGCCCTTGGTGATGAACGCGTAGTTGAACGCTGCCACCGAGCCGTAACCAAACGCGTAGTCGGGCGCAAGCTGGATGTAGTTCGGGCCGACGTTCTCGACTGCCCAGGAAGCGATGTCGAACGCGTCGTGGTACGAGTTACGGCACGCGCGGAAGGTCGTCGGCTCGAAGAACTCGCCGGTGATGCGCGGGTCTGCCGCCGGGCCAGCCATCAGGATCACACCGTATTCAGCGGCTACGCTGACGAGGCCCTGCGTCACGCCGGAGCTGGGAGCGCCAACGAGCACTTCCACACCTTCGACTTCGATCAGCTCGCGCGCCTGCTGCGCCGCCTTGTCAGCATCACCCGCATAGTCGCGCACGACGATCTCGACCGGACGCCCGGCGATCTCAAGCCCGCCGTCCGTCGCGTAGTCCAAACCGAGCGTGAAGCCGTTTTCCAGTTCCGCGCCGTAGAGCTGCAGCGCGCCGGTCAGGTCGGTGATCAGGCCGATCTTCAGCGTTTCGCCGTCTTGAGCCTGAACCGAACGGCTCACCGGTGCGGCGATCATCGCCAACACCAGGATGGGGAGAAGAACAAGAGAGAGTTTACGCATCTGAAAAGCTCCTTTTATGGGTATCTTTGAGCAGTCAAACCGGATGATCGAGCGTCGAACAGGACCATCTCTCATCTATTGCGGATCGTTTATTTGAATTGCGCCTCCTTCAAAATTCTGACTGCATCGCTCATAACTCCTCCTCGGAGAAAAACAACAGGGTTATCGCGGCGTCAGGCCGATTCTGCCGACTGTGCGGCCTGCTCGCGTAGTTCGCGCTTCAAAATCTTGCCCGCCGACGAGATCGGCAGCGCGTCGATGAACGCGACCGACTTGGGGACCTTGTACCCGGCCAGCCGCTCGCGCAGGTAGCCGATCAGCTCGTCCTCGGTCGCGCTCGCGCCCGTCTTCAGCACCACGTACGCGCGGCCCACCTCGCCCCATTTCGGATCGGGCACGCCGACAACAGCGCATTGGTGCACGGCGGGGTGGCGGTACAGCGCCTGCTCGATCTCGGTCGGATAGACGTTTTCGCCGCCAGAAATGAACATGTCTTTTTTGCGGTCCACGATGAAGAAGTACCAGTCTTCGTCGCACTTCGCCATGTCGCCGGTATGGAACCAGCCGTCTTCATCCACCACTTCGGCCATCGCTTCCGGCATGTTGAAATAGCCGGAGCAGAAGGACGGGCCGCGCAGCACCAGCTCGCCCACTTCGTTCGGGCCGAGCGGCTGGTTGTTTTCGTCCACGACGCGCGCATCCACGAAAAAGTTGGGCCGTCCGATGCTGCCCGCCTTGCGGATGGCATCTTCCGGCGCAAGCGCGAAGATGCCGGGGCCAAACTCGGTCATGCCGAAGCCCTGCTTGAAGCGCACGCCCTTCTCGTCCGCAAACTTCTCGACCAGCGTCACCGGCAGCGGCGCGCCGCCGCTGGTGCAGAAGCGCAGGCTGCTCAGATCGGCCTGATCCCAGTTATTCGCCTGGGTCAGCATCTGGTACATGGTCGGCACACCCGCAAAGAAGTCCGCGCGGTATTCTTCGATCAGGTCCAGCACCTGTGCGGGGTCGAAACGCCGCAGCAGGATCACCGTGCCGCCCACGATCATCAGCGGCATGGTGTACACCAGCAGCCCGCCCGTGTGGAACATGGGGAACACGTTCACGGTCGTGTCGCCGGGCAGGATGTCGTGAATCACGGTGTTGAGCGTATTCCAGACGATCATGCGGTGGCTGATCTGCGCGCCTTTTGGCACGCCGGTCGTACCGCCGGTGAAGATCAGCGCCACGATGTCTTCTTCGGTGATGCTGTCGTCCGTCACCGGCGCCGGATCGCCTACCCGGATCGCGTCCTCGAAGCGCACGCTGCCGGGCACGCCGTCGCCCTCGATGTGCAGCAGATGCGTCACGCTCGGCGTTTCGCCAGCCGCCTGCAGCACGTTGTCCTTGAAGTCGTCAGAGAAGATCATCAGCTTGGGCGTCGTATCGGCCATCACCTGCACCAGCTCGCGCCAGTGCATGCGCCAGTTGAAGCACGCCAGAATCGCGCCCAGTTTGCCGCAGGCGAAAAACGCGTCTAGGAACTCGACGCCGTCCAGCGCCACGATCCCGATCCGGTCGCCCTTGCGCACGCCGACCTCATCACGCAGCCAATTGGCGAGCCGATTGGCGCGCTCGTTCATCTGTTGGTAGGTGTAATGCGGGCGGTCGGCCTTGCCCGCATCCACGACCGCCAGCCGGTCCGGCGTGTATATCGCGCGTCGAGCCAGCGTGTCCCCGATGTACATCTCGATCCCTTCTTCCTCAACGAGACGGGCAATTCGTGAATTGCCCCTACGATTGTCCTGACCGTTACGCCGTCCAGATAAACGCGGAGGCGGCCATCGTATAACCCGCGCCGCTGCCGCAGAACACCACCAGATCGCCCGGCTGCGGGCCAGCGCCTTCCACCACCGCGTCGTCGAGCGCCATCGGCATGCACGCCGAGCCGGTATAGCCCCACTTGTCCATGATGGTGTGGGTCTTCTCGTGCGGCAGGCCCAGGTCGTTCATCACGTATTCGATGGTGCGCAGGTTGAGCTGCGTGAAATAAATCTTGTCGATCTCGTCCACGGACCGCCCGATCTTCTGCATCAGCGCGCGGATCAGCGGCGGCCAGCCCTTGTTGTTCGTGTCGGGCGGGAAGCGCTTGCGGATTTCGAGCACCTGGCGCGGCGAGTCCGGCCCACCCGTCGGCGCGACCGTGCCGCCGATGAACACGCCCATGTAGTCGTGGAACGCGCCGTCAGCGTGCATATTGCCGCCCAGCCAGCCGGGTTTATCCCCCGCGCGCAGCAGGACCGCGCCTGCGCCGTCGCCAAACAGCGTACAGGTGCGCTTATCGGTCCAGTCCACGTAGCGTGTCATGCCATACGCGCCGACCACGAGCACGTTGTTATAGTCCGTGTCGGTGGCGATGTAACGGCTGGCCTGATCCAGCCCGATCACCCACGCGGCGCACGCGCTGTTCAGGTCGAACGTGCCCGCGTTGCTCGCGCCGAGCTTGTACTGCACTACCGACGCCGTGCCCGGCGAGACGTAATCGGGCGTGTCGGTCGCCAGGATGATCAGGTCCAGGTCTTCCGGGCCGACGCCACCGCGTTCCATCGCTTCGAGCGCGGACGCCACGGCAAGATCGGACGTCACTTCGTCGTCCGCGATCAGCCGCCGCTCGCGGATGCCCACGTTGTCGATCAGCCACTGATCTACCGACTCACCCAGCAGCGGCTCAAGCTCGGCGTTGGTCATCACTTTTTCGGGCACGTACCGCCCGGTGCTGACGATCTGCGCAAAACGCGCCATAGGTCGTTGTCCTCGTCCGTTACGCGCCGCGCTGCAAGTGCGCGTGCAGCAGGGCATTAAATTCAGCGGGTTTTTCGATGTAAGGCGTGTGTCCCGTGCCCTCGATCACTTCCTCGCGGAACGATCCGCCGCGCGCGGCGTACTGTTCCAGCACGGCGCGCGTCTGGCTCACCATGGGCTGCGGCGGGAAGACATCCTCGCCGGGATAGCCCGGCACAGCGCCGAGTTTGCCCAGCGTGCCGAAGTCGAACAGCGACATGTCCGACACGATCTGGTCGTCGCTGCCGCGCACCCACAACACAGGCGGCTTGGGATCGGCGGCGTACAGGCCCTCGACCGGCGCGGCATACTTCGCCGACATCGCGTTGATCGGCCCCCACACGCCCGGCGCGACGTTCGGCCAGTTCTCAGATGGCACAAAATCGCCGGGGTACTGCTCCGGCCCGACGTGCTCCGACAGCAGCGACGAGAGCAGATCTTCTTCGCGCGCAGGCACGAACGGCGGCTTCCAGTAGAAGCTGTTCATCACGATGCGCGGGGACGCCTGCGGGTTATCCGCTGCGCGGTTCCCCTCGCCCATCAGCCGCGCGAAGTCGGGGTTGACCGTGCCGCCGCCCGATCCGGCGAAGTCCGGCTGCGTCGGCTGGCCGTCGAGGCCCTTCGAGCCGCCGAAACCAAACGGCGAGCCGGGATCGACCTGCGTCACGGTGATCAGCCGTTCGGGAATGTCCATCATCATCTGCCAGATCACCGCGCCGCCGAGCGAATGCCCGACCACATGCGCCTTGTCGATGCCGAGCGTGTCCAGCAGCGCGCGCAGATCGTCGGAAAAGTCGCGCATGCCGCGTCTCGCGTCAATCTTCGCGGCGCGATCCGCGCCGCCATAGCCGCGCAGGTCGGGCGCGATGCCCCGGAAGCCCTCTGGCAGCGCCAGCATAACGTCTTCCCAGAACGTCGCGGAGGACGCGTTGCCGTGCACGAACAGCACCGGCACGCCGTCGTCCGGCCCGGCGAACAGCACGCGCGTGCTCAGGCGGTCGGTGATGATGGTCTTGGCGGTAATATCCGGAAGCGTCGGAACGCTCATCGTGTTACCCTCGTTGGTAAATGGTCGAAATGGCAGTTTTCGTAGGGGCGTATTGCGATACGCCCCTACACGATCCACGCATCATTGACTCTGCAAAAACTCGGTGATGATCCGGTTCGATTCCTCCGGCTTTTCGATGTTGAACAGGTGCCCCGCGCCCTCGATCACCACGAACTTCGCGTGCGGCCACTGCAGCGCGATCGCCTCGCTGTTGGCAGGCGGCGCGACCTCGTCGTGCTCCCCGACCAGCAGCAGCACCGGCATCGGCGGCACGAAGTCCGCGATATAGTCGGCGGCGAAGTACGCCAGCCCGGCCTGGCTGTGGCGCAGGTAGAGGTTGGGCGTCTGCTGGCTGTTGAAGCGCATGTCGATCAGTTTGCGGAACCCTTCAGGATCGCGCGTCTCGAACCCTTCGGCAGCGGCCACGCGCGCGCCGTTTTTCACCAACTCCAGCGGGTCACCGGAGCGATCCTGCAAAAGCTGCATCGCGCGCGGCGACGGCATGACCACCTGCGGACCCCAGTACAGCGTCGAGGCCAGGATCAGTGACTGGATGCGCTGCGGCTGCTTGCGCGCCATGAACAGCGCGATCCCGCCGCCCAGCGAATGCCCCAGCACATGCGCGCGCTCGATGCCCAGGCCGTCCATCAGGCCCAGCGCGTCGTCGGCCATCATGTCGATCGTGTACGGGATATCCGGCTTGTCGGAATCGCCCACGCCCCGGTTGTCGAACGTCACCACGCGGAAGTGCTCGGCCAACGGCCTCACGTTGCGCCACCACGCCTCGTGCCACTGCCCGACGCCGTTGATCAGAATCAGCGTCTCGGGGTGGTCCTCACCGTGGATTTCGTAATAGAGCGTGATGTCGTTTGTCTTCACTTTTGGCATAGCTGCCGTCCTTATTCACAAGAAGCCAACCCGCCCGCGACTGTACGTTCAAAACCCTGTCAATTGCTGCGGTGTGCCTCTCAAAAGCTCTCAGACCGTGCCGTACTGCCGCACGAGTTCTTTTTTGTCGATCTTGCCCGCGCCGGTCTTGGGCAGCGCGTCCACGAACACCGCCGACTTGGGCACTTTGTAGCGCGCCAACCGCTCGCGCAGGAAGTCAATCAGGTCATCTTCGTCCAGGGCTTGTCCCGGTTCCACGACGACGACCGCGCGCCCCACCTCGCCCCACTTGTCGTCCGCCACGCCGATTAGCGCGGCCTCGTGGATGGCGGGATGGCGGTACATGATGCTCTCGACTTCCGCCGGGTAGACGTTTTCGCCGCCAGAGATGATCATGTCCTTCAGCCGCCCGACGATGGTGTAGTAGCCCTCGTCGTCACGGATGGCGAGATCGCCCGTATGCAGCCAGCCGTCCACGATCGCCTCGGCGGTGGCCTGCGGATTGTTCCAATAGCCCGGCGTGACGTGCGGCCCCCGGATCAGCAGCTCGCCCGCTTCGCCCGGCGCCGTTTCGGAGCCATCCCCGCGCACGGTCTTCACGTCCACGTGCATCAGCGGGAACCCGACCGCACCCGGCTTGCGGCGCACGTCTGCTTCGGGCAGCCAGAAGGTGTTCGGCCCGGCTTCGGTCAAGCCGTAACCCGTCTTGAAATCCACGCCCTTGTCCCAGAAGCGCTCGAAAATCGGCAGCGGGCACGGCGCGCCGCCGCTGATCACCAGCTTGAGGCGGCTGAAGTCGGCGTCCGCCCAGCGTGGATGCTGCTGCATGACGGTGAACATGGTCGGCACGCCGAAGAACAACGTCACGTCGCCGGACGCAAACAGGTCGAAGGTCTGGTCCGCGTCGAAACCGCCGCACAGAATGCTCGCGCCGCCCGCATGGATCAGCGGCAGGGTGAAAACATTCAGCCCGCCGGTATGGAACAGCGGCGAATTGAGGATCGCGCAGTCGTTCTGGTCCAGCCCCCAGCTCATGACGGTGTTGATGCTGTTCCACGTAATGTTGCCGTGCGAGAGGATCGCGCCTTTCGGCAGACCGGTCGTGCCGCCCGTGTAGCAGATCACCCACGGCGAATCCCAGTCGAGGTCGGGGCGCGGCGCGGTCAGCGTCTCGGGATAGTCGTCACGGTCGGCAAACGCGCAGTCATCCGGCGCGGCCTTGTCACTCATGGCAACGAAGTAGTGCACGCGCGGGATATCGGCGCGCATGGTATTGACCTGCTCGACAAACTCGGAGGAATAGACCAGCACGTCCGGCGCGGCATCGCAGATCAGATCGACCAGCTCCGGCACGGCCAACCGCCAGTTGAGGTTTTGCAGCACCGCGCCGATCTTGCCGCACGCCATCCAGATGTCGAGGTAGGCCATGCAGTTCGCGGCGTAGACGGCCACGCGGTCGCCGGTCTGAACGCCGAGCGCGCGCAGATAGTTAGCGGTCTGGGCGGCCTGGGCGTTCCAGGCCGCGTAGGTATAGTCCCGCCCGGTGAGCGTATCGCGGATCGCCAGTCGATCCGGCGAAAGCTGCGCCCGCCGGTGCAGAAAATCGGTAATGAATAGAGACTTTTGATTCATTTGGCTGCCGGTAGTCTAAACTATTTCAGCAAAAAAGAATGGTAGAACGGTAGGGGCAATTCATGAATTACCCCTACAAACAATCAACGTACTGAACTACATCACCAAGCCGCCGTCCACACTGAGCACGGTCCCGTTGATGAACGAGGCTTCTTCGCTCGCCAGCATCAGGTAGCCATACGCAATATCTTCCGGCTCGCCCAGGCGGTGCACCGGCGTGCGCTCGTTGAACATTTCGAGCACCTTCTCCGGCATGGCCTTCACCATGTCCGTGGCGATGAAGCCCGGCGCGACCGCGTTGGCGGTGATACCCTTCGGCCCCAGCTCGCGCGCCCAGACACGCGTCATGCCGATCACGGCGGCTTTGGTCGCCACATAGTTGGTCTGGCCGAAGTTGCCATAGAGGCCCACGATCGACGACGTGCTGATGATGCGCCCGTAGCCGCGCTCGACCATGTGCGGCGCGACGGCCTGCGTCATGTTGAACACGCCCTTCAGGTTCACATCGATCACGCTGTCGAACTGTTCTTCGGTCATCTTGACTAGCCGAGCGTCACGCAGAATGCCCGCGTTATTGCACAGAATGTCGATCTGGCCGTACACCTCGATCACCTTCGCCACCAGTTCCGCCACCTGCTCGCGGTTGGTGACGTTGCAGATCGCGGCCATCGCCTCACCGCCCGCCGCCTTGATTTCCTCGACGGTCGCGTCGGCCTTGTCCTGCGTCACGTCGATCACGACGACTTTCGCGCCTTCCCGCGCAAAGCGCAGCGCGATCGCCTTACCAATGCCCTGCGCGCCGCCCGTCACCAGCGCCACGCGCCCCTTCAGCATATCTGCCATTGGTCCCTGCCTTTTAATGCTTTAGTCCAGACCCCAAAAAAATCAGCCCCACCGGAAAGCGGTGGCGCTCCATGTATACCCTGTTCCGGCTCCGGCCAGCACAATCAGGTCGCCCGGTTTGATCTTGCCCTGCGCCAACCCAAGCTCCAGCGCCAGCGGCTGATCGACGCTCTGAATGTGGCCGTAATCCTGCAAGTAAACCGACTGCTCCGGCGTCAGCCCGACCGCGCCCAGGATCTCGCGGTAGAACGAGGCCTTCATGTGCGTGATACCCAGGAAGCGCAGATCCGCCAGCGTATAGCCGCTCAGCTCGATCGCCTCAGTGATCACTTCCACGAAGCGCCCCAGCGACACCTCGCCCAACCGCTCGCCCATATAGTCGGCGTTCTGCACGTCCAGCCGTCCGTGCAGCGTGCCCATCTCCGACGGCAGCAGCGCGATGCCTTCTTCGGCGGGCGTCATGACCACCGTATCGGCCAGCGTACCGTCCGTGCGGATCGAGGACTCCAGCACAAGGTTGCGATCCAGCCCACGCTGGAACAACAGCGCGCCGCCGCCCGCCCCAAAGTTGAACATGAAGCGCGTGCGCCCGTTGCTGAAATCGATCAGGTCGTTTTCGCGGCTGGCGCTCACCAGCAGCACATTTTGCAGGCGCGGATCGAGCCGCATCATGTCGCGCACGGCCTTGTACGCGATCGGCGCGCCCGCGCACAGCGCGTACATCTCGAAGGCTGCCGCATTCGTCGCGCCCAGCAGGTTCTGGATCTTCGACGCTGCCGACCACACGATGTGATCTTTGTATTCGCTGCCGTGATAGACGATCAGATCTACGTCTTTGGCGTCAAGGCCCGCCATATCCAGCGCGCGCTGCCCGGCCTGACTTGCCATCGCGGTCA
This sequence comes from Aggregatilinea sp., assembly GCF_036822615.1. Lineage (NCBI taxonomy): Bacteria > Bacillati > Chloroflexota > Anaerolineae > Aggregatilineales > Aggregatilineaceae > Aggregatilinea > Aggregatilinea sp. The sequence continues at coordinate 20,637 of NZ_DAISHJ010000052.1, forward strand.
CGGTGTCATCCGGCCCGGCGAGGTGCACCTGATGGATGCCCATCTTGTCCAGCACGACGAATTCGGGCAGGTCCGCGCGGGCAGCGATTTCCTGCCCGGTGAGCACCGTCGATGGAATATAAATGCCCAGGCCCGCGATACCGATCGGGGGGAGTTCGATTGAGGTCATGAAGTTGTCCAAAGTGGCTCAAAGAACAAAATACACTCTTGTTGACTTGAGCTTACAAAGGGCCAGTTACGCGCGAGTTACGCCGCTACAGATCCAGCAGATAGCCCAGCCCAGCGGAAACAACCACTAGCAGACCGTAAAACACTTCGAGGAAACCGATCGTCTTGACCGGGACCGGCTTGCGATAGGCGGAAAGGCCCCATGCCGCGCGCAGCGCCAGGATCGCAGCCGCCGGCGCTGCCAGCCACGGGCCGCGATCCGCTGCCGCCAGCGCAACAAGCGCAACCACGGCCAGCACATGAACGACCAACACGAGCGCCGGGCGGTACGCCTTGCCTTTATCGAGATGCAGCCGTTCCCGCACATACAGGATCGAGGGCACGTCGCGCGCTGCAAGCACGGCCCACAGCCCCAGCGCCAGACCCAGCGATTCGCCGCCCGCCCGCGCAATGCTGGCCGCTGCCGCCGCCAACGCCACCGCGCCCGCCAGTTCCGGCACGAGATCGCGCCCGCGCCCGGCCAGCGTCCCGCCAAGCTGCACGATCCCCAACGGAACCGCCAGCACGACCGGGACCAGGATCGCAGGCCCGGCCAGCAGCAGCGCCGCGATCAAACCCGCCCCTGCCGCGCCCAGGTAGCCAAGCGCGACGCGCTCCGCAGCGACCGTGCGCGCATAACGTTTGCCGCGCCGCCAATCCGTCACCGCAATTTTGAGTGGATGCCGCGCCAGGAACACGCCCAGCACGGCCACACCGAATGCCAGCCCACCCCACGATGGCGCGACTAGCAGCCCCAACAGGATCGGCTCGATCACGAAACCCCAACCACCGTGCTCCGGCGGCAGCGCGATCGATTTCAGACGAACGGAAGGGGCAGCAGTAGTCACAGAGGACGGCATAGGCGGTTTGCTCACACGGCGAATACAGGCGATAAACCCAGTCTAGCGTGGGTGCGTGCGCCAGCCTTGATCCAGATCAAGTTGAGGGCGGCGGATCGACCGGGGACACATCCGGCGCGGGCGAATCGGCGGGCAGGCATATCGACCACGCGCGGCGTCGCGCCCGTCCGCCCAGCCCCAACTCCCCGGTCGCGCAGGAAGCGTTCGAGCGCATCCAGGGCTGGCGGCGACTCGAAGCCGTAGTTCAGCGTAGAGCCGCCCCGCCGTCGCAGCATCTGCAGCAGCCACGCCGCGCCCGCCAGTACTGCACCCTGTACGGCGCGGGTGCGCCATAGCCGCAGCAGGAGTCGATCGGTATACGTTGACCGGTTTCTCATCGTGCCCTCCCTGTTTGCATGAGTCAAGTGTATCAGAAAAGCCAGACAGAGGTGAGAAAAACCGGGGATTACCCGACCGACCGCGCGACCAGCCAATCGCCCAGGCGCGGCCACAGCTTCAGCGGCGCGTCGTGGCCCATCACCATGCCGATGTGCCCGCGCTCGATGACGACCAGTTCTTTATCCGTGCTGCCCGCCAGATCGTGCAGCGCCGCCACGGAGCGCCAAGGCGCAATGTGATCGCGCCGCGCGGCGATGGTCAGCGTAGGAATCATCAGCCGTCCCAGGTCGATCGCCTGCCCGTTGATCGTGAGATCGCCGCGCATGAGGCGATTTTCCTGGTAGAACTCCTTGATGTACTTGCGGAAGACCTCGCCAGGGAATGGCGTCGGGTCGTTGGTCCAGAGCTGCATGGCGACGAAGCGCCGCGTGAACGCCGGATCGTCGCGGTGTTCCCACCAGTCGAGCGCGCGCACAATCTCGTCGGTGGGCCGCACCAGCTTGAACGTCACGTTGAGCAGCTCCGCCGGGATGTTACCTAGCGTATCGACCATCAAATCGACGTCGAGCCACTCGCGGTGCGTCCACTGGCTGTAAATGCCATCGTCGTGATAGTTGATCGGCCCGGCGAGGTTGATCAGCGTCGCCACGTCCTGCGGAAACAGCACGCTGTACAGCGACGACATCAGCCCGCCCATGCAGTACCCGAGCAGCGAAATCGCGGGCTGGCCGGACTGCTCGCGCACGACGCGGATCGCGCGGCCCAGCCGCTCCGTGATGAAGTCGTCCATCGTGATCGAGCGATCGGCTTCGGTGGCTATGCCCCAGTCGAGCATATATACGTCGATGCCGCGTTCGAGCATCGAGCGCACGAGGCTGCGCTCAGGTATGAGGTCCATCACGTAGTAGTGGTTGATCAGCGAGGGCACGCACAGCACGGGCACCGGAAGCGGGCGCTCAACCAGCGGGGTATAACGCAGCACGCGCACGTGACCTTCCGTGTGCACGACCTCGGCGGGCGTCTGGCCCACCAGGGCGCGCCCTTGCGCCAGGATCGTATCCTGCGCGGTGGTGTAGCCGGTCCACACCTCGCGCATCCCCGCGCCCCACAGGTCGGCCCAGCGGTCGAACAACGCGTCAGTCGTCATCGCCAGAGAGGGTTTGTTCCAGCCGCTCGATTCGCTCGGCCAGCACGTCGAGCCGCTGTTCGAGCTGTTCGAGCAGGTACAGCTCGCGCGCGGACTGCTCATGCATGCCCGCCATGCTCAGCACAAACGACTCGAACGACGCGGTGATCTGCTGCTGTGACTTCAGCGAGCGGCTGAGCTGGTAGCCCACGCGCCGCAAAAAATCGGGCGAGCGCGTCAGATTATCCCAGTACGCAGCGGCCTCGCGCTCCCACGCCTCAACGCCTTCGCGCAGGCCGGACTCACTCGGTCGGCTCATCGCGTAGCCGCTCCTCCAACTCGTCCACCTTCGAGGTCAGCGTTTCGACCTGCCCCGCCAGCCGCTCGATGATCGAGATCAGCCGCCCCTGCTGGCTCTGGTCGGACTGCTGCGCGGCGACAGCGCGGTTTGCCAGCGAATCGGCCAGCGTTTCGCCCATGCGCCGTCCCTGCTCCAAAAACACTTCCATCGATTGCAGCATGATGTCGGTATAACGCGGAGCCATCTCGCCCCACAGCCGCGCCGTCTCCGCGAACATCTTTTCCGGGGTTGGCTGCTCGTCGGACGCGAACGACTGCCGGATGGTGTCATTCACACGCTGCTGCATAAACTCCAGCGCGTCGTTGAACCGCGCGAAATCGGCGGTGTCATCGCTCTGCACGTGTTTGATCACGCCGCGCCAGCGCGCCTGGTCGTTGTCTCCTTCGCGCACGAAGCGCAGCATAAACGAGACGACTTCTTGATTCATCGAACCACTCTCCGGCCTTCGCCCTTTTTCAAGGGTATACACGGACCCAGTTGCAACCGGGTCGCAAAAAAGCAGTTGAAGCTGACAGCAATCAGCCTTTAGCTTTTAGCCAAAAAATCCAGGTCGCGCCCGACCCATTAGGGGCGATGCCACGTTTACCTTTTGCCCTTTGCTAACCGCTAATGGCTAGCGGCTGATCGCTAATTTGTCGCCATGCACGATCTGTTCGTACAGGTCCACCGTCTCGTGCATGGGTTCCAGGCCCAGGCCCTCGTCCAGCGCGGCGACGCACTGCTCGTAGGCGCGCATCGCCAGGGGACGGTTGCCGCGCATGGCGTGGCTGAGCATCATCAGCCGGTACGCTTCCTCCCAGTAACGGTCCAGCACCAGCACCGACTGGCACAGGTGCACCGCCTCCTGGTAACCCTCGCGCTGGAGCAGCAGCGACGCCAGCCGCATCGCGCCAGACAGGTACAGCGTTTGCAGCCGCTCGCGTTCGAGGCTGGCCCAATCCTCATACAGCGCGTCGGGCAAATAATCGCCCGCATAGCGATCGATCGCGTCGCGGTACGCGTCGATGGCCGCGTCCACGTCGTCCGTTTCGAGCCGCGCCGCCGCTTTCAGACCGCGCCGGAACTCGTCCGCGTCGATGCGGATATCCGCGTCGGGGTCCAGCCCATACGCTAGTCCGTAGCGCACGATGTACGACGACAGCGAGCGCGACGAGCGATCCGGTTCCAGTGCGTCGTTGAGTGCGTTGAGCGCCACTTTGAAGTCACGGTCGGCGCGCGGCTCGTCGAGCGTGGGCCACAGGTCCGCGACGATGCGCTCCTTCGGCAGCACCTGATGGCTGTCGTTCAGCATGGCGGTGATGAAAAATTGGAACAGCCGCTGTGCCTTTTCGCGTTTCCATACCGTGCCCGGCAGCGGCTCGTCATCGATCCACACCCGAAACATGCCAAGCGTCTGGACTCGCAGGGTGCTCATGCGACCTCGTCTGGCTCCTCGTCCCGGTCTTCGTCAGGCCGCGCATCGCGCGTCCGCCGCCGGAACAACACCACGCTCACCGGGATCATCAGCGCCCAGCCTGCCAGCGTCACGATCCCGCCCACGGTCACCGTCCACGGGCGGTAATCGAAGCGCACGGTATGCGCCCCATCCGGCACGCACACGGCCCGCAGCGCGATGTCGGCTTCCAGCAGGGTCGCGTCCTCGCCATTGACGGTTACTTTCCAGTCGTCGTCATACTGATCCGAGAGCACCAGCAGTCCCGCGCCATCCGCCTCCACATCGACCGTGACGCTGTTCGGCTCGTAGTGCGTGATGGTCGCCGTGCCGCCGCTGCCATCCACCGTGCAGCCCGGTTCCGTCGCCAGTACGACTGTCTCCCCCGTGCTCATGTCGCCGCTGCCGATGCGCTGGCGCGCGGCGGTTTCGTCGGGCACGACCTCATAGGCCGACGCGACGAACGCGCGCGGCAGCGGATCGGGATTCTCGTAGAACACCAGCCCGTCGCGGATGCCGATCAGCTCCCAGTCTTCCGTGCCGCCGAAGCCGTAATTTTTCAGCTCCGTGCCGGAAATGACGTACTTCACACCGAACAGCCGGTTGATCGGGCTGGCGGGGTTCCACGTCGCGTCCAGGTTCAGCGTCGCCCAGCCCGCCGGAGCGGATGGATCGTAACCCTGCGGTGACTGGTGCCCGGTCCATGTTGCGCCGTTGGGGATGCCCGGCGGCGGCGACATCTGCATCACGCGCCCATATGCGGCGGCCTCGCCCGTTGGGATATCGACGGCGGCGTTCGCCCACGGCGGCGAAAACTGCACTTCGGTGGTGTACGTCAGCGGCCACGCGATGTGCCACACGTCCAGGATCGCCACGACCACCGTCGCCACGGCGGCCCAGCGCGCCGCCTGGGGCCGCTCGTCGGTCCACAACCACAGCGCGAACTCCGCCAGCGCCAGATAGACCCCGGCCAGCCCCAACTGGCGCGCCATCGTCGCCGCACGCAAAGCCGGATTGGTGCCATCTTCGAGCAGCGAATTGGCAACGGTCAGAGCCAGCGCCCCGATCCACAGCACGGCCAGCAGCGCCGGGATCCCCCGCCGCACCAGCGGGCGCAGCAGATCCTGCCGCTGCGAGAGCGGCGCGCGGGCAAGCGCAGTCACGAGCAGCGCCATCAGCGCGGCCAATCCCAGGTTGGTCAGCGCCAGGGCGCGCGCCGCGCCTCTGAAATTGCGCAGCACCGGGACCCAGCGGTAAAGCGCCAGCCACAACACGCCGTCGAAACCCAGACTGAGCAGGATGCCCAGCACGGCCACCGCCGCGAACAGCCACAGCCGCCGTTTGCGCAAAAACGGGACCAGCAGCAGCCCCAGCAGCGGCAGCAGGCCCGTATAGGCCAGGGATTCCTCGAAGTACGGCGCTTCGCCCCAATAACCGGGCGGCGTATCCGTCTCCAACCGCGCGCCAAACAGATTTGGGATCGCCAGCAGCGCCAGCCGGTTGGCGGGCATCGACTGTTCGTTGGCGAAAATCAGCGACTGCTGGTTCTCGCGCGAGGCTTTGGGCAGGTAATCAAGCGTCACCATCCAGCTCACCGAACTCAACAGCAGCCCCACCACGCCCAGGATGATGAGCTGCCGCGCGACCAGCATAAATGTGGAGCGAACGGGGCTGCGCACGATCTCATAGACCGCGTGTAGCACCAGCACCATGCCCAGGAAGTAGATAAGCTGCGGATAGCCCCCCAGAATGCCCATCCCCAGCGCCATGCCCGCCGGAAGCGCCCAATACCAGCGGCGGCGCTGCAAAGCCAGCCGGTAGCCTGCCAGCACCCACGGCAGCCACGCATAGACCGTCACCATCGAATAATGCCCTGCGCGCACGCGCGCCGTCACGAAGCCGCCCGTCGCCAGCAGCAGCGCCGCGACGAATGCCCCGCTGCGATCCGCGCCCCACAGCCGCATGAGCACGTACATGCCCCAACCCGCCCACACCGCGTGCAGTGCGATCACGAACGCCAGTGCGGTGTAAATGTGATCCGCGCCGAAGGGGATCATCAGCCAGTTAGGGGGATAAAACAGCCCGATCTGCGGATTGGCGGCGACGCTGTTGCCCAAAAACTGGTGCGGATTCCACAGCGGCAGCGTGCCCGTCTCGTGCACGCTCTCCACCACAAAGTGAAACCACGGGTAAAACTGCTGGATGAAGTCATCGCCGGGCAGCGCCTCGCCAAACGGCGTCAGCAGCGTATGCGCGAAAAAAGCCAGGACGATCACCGCAATGCACAGCGGAATAAACCAGGGGCGGCGCACAATCGAAAGGGTCATAACGCGTATTGTCTCCGGGAAGGGCAGGACGGCCCCGGGATGCACAGGCACTCCGAACGCACAATAATAACACGCGGTTGGCGCTTCCACACGACCGCCAGCGCGATCGCGTTGCAGTGAGGCAACAAAGATTTTACAGAACGCCCGCAGACGGTAACACTTCAACAACATTCGCGGCCCATACTGAATGCAATTGACCACTGCAGCCAATAAGGGGAATGAAAACGATGAAACGCCTGTCCAAGATTTTGGGTGTACTGCTGGTGATTGCCGCTTTTGGCGCGATGGCCCTGCCTGCCGCCGCGCAGAGCGATGGGAGTAAATCGAAAACGATCAGCGAGGAAACGATCAACGACAGCTACCGAGTCAGCAATCCGTGGCGGCGCAGCGTGGACGATCTCAGTGTGGATTTGCAGGTCGGTCAGGTCGTCATCAGCGCGACGATGACCTTCCGGCGCGGCGCGACGCACGAAACCACGACCACCCTCGTGCCGACCGTCACCAATGGCCGCGTCACCTGGACCGTGGACGAAGCGCTGATCGATGGCGACCCGGCCTCCGATGACCTGCTGAGCCAGATCAACGACGTCATCGCCAGCTCGTGGATCAACTACGTGAAGACCAGCGGCCCGTCGGGGCACATAACCGCCGTGGACATCACCGGGGACGATCTGACGATTACCTACACCCCCGTTGTAACCCCGCGCAGCCGTCGCGGATAAAGCAACCTCCCCCATACCAGCGGGCCGGGCAGTCAGAAGACTGTCCGGCCCGAATTTCGTGTGAGTCTGTATCCTGTCGCGCGATCGGCTTAGAGGTACTTTTCCTCAAGCGCCCGCGTCAGGCCGCGACGCCGGGCGACCCACGCCAGCAGCGCCAGTACGGGATTGAGCACCGCCATCGCGCCCGCCGTTTGGGTATTTCCCAGCTCAGACAGCACGCCCAACACCAGCGGATTTTTTGGCAAACCATCCGCTTTCATCTGGCCGTCGATAGCCAGTCCATAAGCGATGCGGAGGCTGCTTTCGAATCCCCGGTGGCCCGGCTGGATCTTGACCAGAAACCGGGACGGCGAATCGGACCTGCTGTAGAAGCGGTGGTTGACCATCGGCGGCACGAGCGCTTTTTCGCCTACCCGCAGCACCCTGTTCTCCGCGCCGATTTGCACCCACAGCTCGCCGTCGAGCACTTCGAACCCTTCGCTGAAGCTGGTGTGGCGGTGCAGTCCGTTTCCCCCGTGCGGTGCCAGCTCCACTTCGATCAGCGTCAGCGCGCCGCCGGTCTGGTTCGCGGTCTTCAAAAACGTGGCATAGTCCTTCTGCACCGGGTTGTAGATCCGGTCAAGTGTCAGTTCCATTACGCGGTTCTCCTGAAGGCGATCCTGGCAGATCGAGCAGTTATGCCCTCATCTTACGAGGCTTCCTTGCCCGGTGCATCCATCCAAAGGCGGAGCCGGGTCCGGCCCAAAGGTGGATCTTCAAGAGCGTCCGCGCCTGTGCCCGCGCCCAATGCTGTATCTTGCCTGCAACTCGCGGTGCTACACTGAGAGGAGAGATTTTTTGCGCACAAGGAGTATTAGCCATGCCCACCCTCACCGCGAACGGTGTCGAGCTTTATTACGAGCTGCACGGCAGCAGCCCCGAAATTCTGATCCTCAACAACGGCGTCATCGCCAACACCAAAAGCTGGGCCGCGCAGGTCGCCGCCCTCGCCCCGCACATGCGCGTGCTGGTTTACGATATGCGTGGTCAGGGCCAGTCGCAGAAGTGGAAGCCCGGTGATCCGGATTACACCTGGGAGCAGCACGCGGACGATCTGGCCGCGCTGATGGATGCGCTCGACATCCCGGCGGCGCACATCGGCGGGATCTCCTACGGCGGCGAGCTGACGCAGGTCTTCGCGCTGCGTTACCCCGACCGCTGCCAGAAGCTGATCATCGCGGATGCGGTGAGTCACGTCGAACCGATGTTAGAAGGGATTGTAGACAGTTGGGCGCGCGTTGCAGCTTTTGGCGATCATGAGACGTTTTACCGTTCGACGTGGTACTGGAACTACAGCGAGCCGTTTTTCGCCGTGCGTTACGAGTTTCTGCTCAGCCGCATTGACGCCGCCAGAGGTCTCGACCTGCCCTCGGTGGTCCAGCTCTGCCGCTGCTTCCTGACCATGAACACCACGCCGCGCCTGCCGGAGATCACACAGCCCACCTGCGTCATCGTGGGCGAGAAAGACATCCTCAAGCCGCCGCACTACTCCGAAACCATCGCGGAGTGCATCCCTAATGCGGAACTGCACGTCATCAACGGCGCGGGACATGCGTCCTTTCTGGAACAGCCGGAGGCGTTCAACCAGATTCTGCTGGACTTTTTAGTACCGGATTAACCGGGCGGGACATCACTCTTCGGTGGCAAACGTCAGGCCGCGTTCCGCCAGCGCCTCGCGCAGAATGCGGATCGCCTTCGGGCCGACGCCATGCAGGTTTTTCAGCTTCGTTTCGCTGATCGTGGCAACCTCGTCGAGGCGCGTGATACCGATCGACGCCAGCGCGCGCTGCGCCGGTTGGGCAACACCGGGCGGAAAATCATTGGCGGACGGAGTTTGGGGCATAGTGGCTGCGACCTCACGCTGCGTTGACAGTTAGCAGATCCCTAGCAGAGCGTGGGCCGCGCGGCAAACGGTCGTCTTCAACTCCGCCCGTAAACCGGGATCGCCGCGCCCTGCACGGCCCGTGCCGCGTCGGAGGCCAGGAACGCGATCACGTCCGCGATTGCCTCCGGCGCGACCCACTTGGAGAAGTCGGCCTTGGGCATCTCGGCGCGATTCTGTGGCGTATCGATCGTGCCCGGCAGCACGCAGTTGACGGTGATGCCGCTGTGCTTGAGTTCGGCGGCAAGGCTTTCCACCAGCCGGATCAGGGCGCTCTTCGAAGCGCTGTACGCGGCCATCTTCGCGCCGCCGCTCAACGCCGCTCGCGCCGCGACGTGCACGATGTGCCCCGATCCGCGTTCGAGCATCGGCGGGATCACGGCCTGGCTGACCAGAAACGCCGTGCGCGCGTTGAGGCTGAGCATAAACTCCCACTGCTCGACCGGCGTCTCGTGAACCGGCGTCCCTGCGCGGTAGCCGCCGACGGTGTTCGCCAGGGCATCGATCTGCCCGAAGCGCTCCAGCGCGACCTGCACCAGCGCCACGACCGACGCGGGATCGGTCAGATCCGCCGCCTGCACCAGCGCGCGATCCGCGTCCTGCGCGATCTCCGGCAGGGCCGCCGCAATCTTCTCCGGCGAGCGCTCGGCCAGCACCAGCCGCGCCCCGCCCGCATAAAAGGTCCGTGCCACCGCGCTGCCCAGGCTCCCGCCTGCGCCCGTTACGAGTACTACCCGGTCGGAAAAGTCGGCCATGATCAGTCCGCCTCTCGCTGCTTACCCCGGTCGAGATACCATTCCATCGTCTTGACGGCCAGCGACAGCGTCAGCGTCAGCACCAGATAGGTGAGCGCCACGACGTTGTACACCTGAAAAAATGTGAATGTGCTGGCGGCGTAGGTCTGCCCGCGCCGCGTGATATCCTGCACGCCCAGCACGGATACCAGCGAGCTTTCTTTCAGCATGGCGATGAAGTCGTTGCCCAACGGCGGCAGGACTACGCGAAACGCCTGCGGCAGCACGATCAGGCGCATCGTCTGCCAGCGCGTCATGCCCAGGCTTTTCGCCGCCTCAATCTGTCCCTGGCTCACACTCTCGATCCCGGCGCGGTAGATCTCGGACAGGAACGCGCTGTACGAGATCGACAGGCCGATGATCGCGCGGTAGGCGTTATCCACATCGCGGATCTGAAACTCGGCCATCCACGTGCCGAGGCTGTGAAACGTAATAGTGCCCAGCACCGGCAGCACGAGCCTGTACGTCATCAACTGTTCGCCGAGGTCATTACCCAGGCTGACCACCTTGGGAATAAACGCCAGCGCCATATAGTAGACGAGCACCAGCGTCGGGATGCCGCGCACCGCCTCGACATAGAGCGTCACCATCTGGTACACGATGAAATTGGATGACCGCCGCAGCAGCGCGACGATCAGCCCCAGGATCAGCGCCACGGCATACGCCACCAGCGACACCCAGATCGTGGTCACGACGCCCTGTTTCACGGCCCGGAACACGGTGGGATAGGGGTGCTTGTCGTGCACGCTTAGCGCAAACCAGATGATCAACAGCGCCAGGACCAGCAGCCACCACGGCGCGCGGGAAATACGGCGAATCAAAATATTGCGCTTCTGAGGATTAACGCGCGGGACTTCCGTTGAGGGGCTTGCAACGCTCATGCAGGGTTTTCCACCGGGTCCTTAAAGATAGAACAATGCCACCGTCGCTTGATCCCGGTGGCGCACTGTGCTGCGAATAAAGGGGGAGAGGCTCCGAAGCGCCTCTCCCACCTGATACCTATCTATTCCGGCTGGTTATTCCTGCGATGCCGGTTGGAACGTGATGAACCACTTGTAGTACACGTAGTCGAGGAAGCCGTCATCCTTCATCGAAGCCAGCGCCGCGTTGACCGGGTCAACCAGCTCGCTGCCCTTCGGGAAGATGAAGCCCATCTCGTCCTTCGAGATCGGGTTACCGACCATCTTCACCGCATCCGCCGTCGTGCTCTTGAAGCCTGCCGCCGCCGAAGCATCCGCGGGCATCGCGTCGATGTCGCCGTTGAGCAGCGCCTGCACCAGCGCGCCAAATTCGGTGTAGACCACGCGGCGATCTTCCGGCACGAGGCCATCCGTCACGAAGAAGCCCGCCGTGCCCTGCTGCACGCCCAGGATCAGCTCGTCGTTCGCCGCGAACTCGTCGGCGTTGGTGAAACGATCTTCATCCGCCCGCACCAGCAGGTACTGGTCCAGGTTGATGTACGGATCGCTGAAGTCCACCACCTGCTTGCGTTCTTCGTAGATGCTGATGCCCGTCATGCCCATGTCGTACTGGCCCTCGCCCACCGACGAGATCATGACGTCCCAGCTCGTGTTTTCGTAGACCGGCGTGCAGTTGATCCGCGCGCACAGCTCCGCCACCA
>NZ_DAISHJ010000053.1:0-32214 GCF_036822615.1 Aggregatilinea sp.
GCGAACGCGCCCGTATACCGCGCGTCGGGGTGATCGGTGGGCCGGATCAGGTCGGCCATGCCGCGCGCGTCCAGGCCGGGCGTGATCTCCTCGCGCACGGAATACACGTCCGTCACCAGGATGTGATCGGCGCGGCTGAAGCACCACGTAAAATCGGTCGCCAGCGCGCGCATGCGTCCATAGGTGTGCGGCTGCCACACCGCCCACAGGTCGCGCACGCCGGGCCGCTGGCGGTGCGCTTCCAGCGTCACGCGGATCGCGGTTGGGTGGTGCGCGTAGTCGCTGATCACCGTCACGCCGCCCGCCTGCCCCAACGTCTCGCCGCGCCGCTGCGTGCCCATAAAGCTGGAAAGCGCCGCCGCGATCGTCTCGAACGGCACGCCCAGGTGGCTCGCCACCGTGATCACCGCCAGCGCGTTCTGCACATTGTGATGCCCGTCCAGCGCCAGATGCACGTTACCGGCCACCGCGCCGAACTGCCCGCCGCGCCGCACGTTGAAGCGCATCCCGCCCGCCGGGTCCGGCTCGATCTCAGTCGCGGTCCAGTCGCCAGATGTCGTGCCGGTCCCGTAGCTGCTGACGGGGCCGTCCATGCGCCAGCGTTCCCGCCCCAGCGCGAAGGCCGGTTCGTCGTCCGCGCAGACCACCAGGAGCCCGTCGGGTGGCAGTAAATGCGTGAACGCCTGGAACGCGGCGGCCATCTCGCCCCAGGTCGGGTAGCAGTCGGGATGATCGTGCTCGACGTTGGTCACCACGGCGATCTTGGGCCGCAAGCCGAGGAACATGCGGTCGTACTCGTCCGCCTCGATCACAAATTCCGGCCCCTTGCCCACGCCCGCGTTGGTCCCGGTGTTCTGCATCACCCCGCCGACGATATATGTGGGGTCGCGCCCCGCCTCGATCAGCGTGTGGGCCAGCAGCGCGGTGGTGGTGGTTTTACCATGCGTGCCCGCCACCGCGATCCCGGTGCGGTTCGCCATCAGCTCGCCCAGCAGATCGCGCCGCCGCAGCACGGGGATGCCCTGCGCGCGCGCCGCCGCCACTTCGGGGTTGCTGTCCGGCACGGCGGAGGAAATCGCCACCACGTCCGCCCCGCCGACGTTTTCCGCCGCGTGGCCCTCGTAAATCGTCGCGCCGTTGGCCTGCAGCTCGCGCGTGAGGTTGTTCGCGTGCAGATCCGATCCGCTGACGACGAAGCCGCGCTGCAACAGCACCCGCGCGATGGCGGACATGCCGAACCCGCCGATGCCAATAATGTGGATATGCTGGCCGGAATGGAGCATACCAGACGCTCTTTTAGTGTCCATAAATCAATACCAATCAGATGGAAATGGGGATCGGCCGCCGCTCAGATGATCGCGACGATGACGAAGACGAACAGCCCGATCATCAGCAGCGACAGCACGTTGCCATCGCCGCTCAGCATCCAGCTCAGCGGCAGGGCGCTGACCAGATTCGCGCTGGCCGATCCCGGCACGACGGGCAGGATGTTCGGACTCAACGGATATTCGAGGTTATCCATGTACCACCACAGCGACCCGATCAGCAGGTAGCCGTTCAGCCCGCCGATCAGCGCGCCGAGGATGCCTTCCTGCAGGCCCTCGCGCACCACGTTGCGATTGCTGCGCACGAAGCGGTCCGGCGGCGTCTGGTACGCGAACACGGCCAGCGTCACCAAAATCGCGGCTTGCAGGTAAAACTTGGCCTGCTGCTGTCCGTCGGTCAGCGGATCGATCACGATCGTCTCGAACTGGCGCAGCGCGAACAGCGCCAGCACGATTCCGGCGGTTGCGATCAGTTCTTTGGTCCAGCCGCGCATGAACCCAATCACCGCAAACAGCCCTATCATGAAGTATAGGAAACTGGAGAGTTGTATCATCGGCCTCGCCCTGGGTTTGAACGACCGCGCCCCGCGCCGCCCCAATAACCGGCTCCCCGCGCAGACAGCGACCAGCGACACACTGACTGTATTGTAAAGCCGTATTGTAGAACGTGTACGCCAATCGTCAAAGTGGACCTGTTTCCCTCACGCCCGCGCCTGATTGAGCACCAGCCGCGCGATGGCGTCCGCGCCATCCGAGCGCTTGAGCGCGGCCATCGCCTCACGCATCGCGCCCAGCCGTGCCGGATCGTTGAATAAATTGCGCAGCAGCGGCAGCAGATCGTCGCCCAACCGCTCGTCTTCCAGGCGGATGCCCGCGCCGTGCGCCGCCAGATAATCCGCATTGACCTTCTGGTAGCGCCACGCATAGGGGTACGGAACCAGGATCGCAGGCAAACTGTGCTGCGGATATTCGGCCAGCGACGAGGCTCCCGCCCGGCTGACGACCAGATCCGCCGCCGCGAATGCGTATCCGATGTCGCTGCGATAGGGGAAGATCTGGTAAAACGCGCGCTGTGCTGCGTCGAGTGCCGCGTGCCGCGCCTCGACCTGCTGCCAGTCGAGCTTGCCGGTGATGTGCAGGATTTGCACACCCTCCGCCAGCAGTGCGGGTGCGATCTCACCGATCGCGGTGTTCAGGCTGCGTGCCCCCCGGCTCCCGCCGAAAACCAGCAGCGTGCGCCGCGCCGGATCCAGCCCAAACAGGCGCAGCCCTTCTTCGCGCGTGGCGTCCAGCAGTGCCGGGCGCAGCGGGTAGCCGGTCACGACCACGCGCTTGCCGGGGAAGTACGCTTCGGTATCGGGCACGGTCGCCGCGATGACACGCGCCATGCGGCCCAGCACCTTCAGCGCCAGCCCCGGCTCGATGTCCGGCACGTAGATCACGATCGGGCGGCGCAGCAGCCAGCCCGCCGCCGCCACGGGGAAGCCCACCCAGCCGCCGGTCAGAAACAGGGCTTGGGGCCGCGTGCGCAGCACTAGGATCAGCGCCTGAATCATACCCACCAGCAGCTTGAACGCGCTGGCGATCTTCTGCCCCAGCGGGACGCCGTGCAGCGGCCCCGCCACCACCTCGTCGAACCGGTCGAAACGAACGTCGGCCCCGGTCACCAGATCGCGCACCACGTCGCCGCGCGCGCCGACGAATATCAGCTTACCCTCGGGATCGAGCTTACGGAGTGCCCCGGCGACTGCTAACGCGGGGTATACGCCGCCCCCGGTTCCCCCGGCTGAGATCATGATCCTCACGCGAGTCTCTCCAATCCTCATCGAGCGCGCCCACGGACGGCGTCTGACGCCGCTTGGGAACCGACTGTTTGGCGGCGGCCCGCGAGACGTTGAGCATCAGGCCCACCCCGGCCATCGCCGCCACCAGGCTCGACCCTCCATAACTGATAAACGGCAGCGGGACGCCCGTCGGCGGCACGAGCGCGGTCATCACCGCGATGTTCAGCAGCGCGTCATACGCGATCCAGCACGTCACCCCCGCCGCCAGCAGCCCGCCGAACGTATCCGGCGCGTAGCGCGCAACGGTGAAGCCGCGATAGATCAAAATGACGAACAGTGCGATCACGAAAAACGAGCCGATCAGCCCTGTTTCTTCCCCGATAATGGCGAAGATGCTGTCCGTATGCGGGAACGGCAGGTTGTTCGAAAACTTCATCTTGCTTTCGCCCAACCCCACACCCATCAGGCCGCCGTTGAGAAACGCAGTCACCGCCTGCTGAACGTGCGAGCTGGCCTGCGTCAGGTCACTGACGGCATTCAGGTGCGCGTCGATACGCTGGCTGGCATAGTCGATGTGCGTGATGAGCTGCCAACCCACCAGCCCCATCGCCCCGCCGATCACCCCCAACTGCACCCAGTCCGCGCCCGCGATGAAAAACATGCTGAGCGCGGTCGCCAGGATGCTCGCCGCCGTGCTGAGGTCCGGCTGGAGCACGATCAAAAACGCGACCGTGCCGACCAGCACGCTGAACGGCAGCAAGCCGTACGTGATCTGCTTGATCTTCGAGCGCTTCGACGCCAGCCACGCGGCCATGTAGATCACCACGGTGAACTTGGCGATCTCGCCGGGCTGGATCGAGCCGCGAATCAGCGAGCGCTGCGCCTCGAAACGCGTATCACCAAAGCGCAGCACGGCGACCAGCAGCAGGATCACGCCGAACATCATCACCACGGAGATGCGCCGCCAGAAGTGGTAATCCAGCCGCGCCAGGAGAAACAGCGCCAGCGCGCCGATCGCCATCGAGCGCACCTGCCGGATGAAAAAGTAGGTCGTTTCATCCGGGTTGCCCGTCACCTGATAGCTGACATCGATCGAGGCGCTGTACACCATGATCAGGCCGACGGCGCACAACACGCCCACGACCAGGATCAGGTACAGGTCGTACCCCGCGGCAAACAACCGGCGGCGCTCCGCGACCCGCTGCGGATCGATAGGCGGCGCAGGCGGCTTGCGCGGCGGTTTCTTGAACGCGTCCGAATAGTTGAAGTCGCCGTCTTCTTCGATGTATTCCGGCAGTGCAGGATCAGACATGCTTCGCTCTCACGACCATTCCGACCGATGACCGGCAATTGTAGCGCAGAAATTTACCACTTGCTGCGCCGGGACTTCGAACGATCGTCGGGCGGGTCCAGCCGGTAGCGGCGCAGCACGGCCATCATAATGCCGATCCAGGCGATCAACACGATAGAGCGCACCGTGACGCCCCACGGCAGCGCCAGCGCGACCCCGATCACGAGGCCGGTCAGCACCAACATCACCGTGATAGCACGGCGCGCTTCGGTTTCTGGCGGGCGATCCGTCACAAACAGCGTCCTTTAATCAATAGGCCGAACGGTAAAGCCGTCGAAGGTCACGGTAAAGCCGTCCCCATCCGGCGAGCAGCACATCGGCCCCACCTCGACCGCGCCGCCTTCCGGCATGTACGCCAGCCGCAGCATGATGAATTCCGCGCCGTCGAGCGAGTAATGTACCTCGATCGCGTCGCCGCTGCGCTTCAGCCGCAGCCAGATCGCAGCCGGGCTTTCTTTCAGCGGGACCACCGACCAGTCCGAGTGATCGTTGGTGGACACGGCGCTGGCGTGCTGCACGCCCTCCACGAACTCGATACCGCACTTCAGCCAGTGCGCGTCGTCCTGGCGGACCATCAACCCGGCCTGATCGTACAGATCGTGGTACTGCCCGGCGACCTTCACTTCCGCCACAAAATTGCCGCTGACAGTCTGGCCATAGACATGGCCGTTGTCGCGCACGAAGCCGTAGTGCGTCTTGCGCCAGAAGTCGGTTTTCGGCCCGGTGGTGACGGTCAGCGTGCCGTTTTCCTCGGACCAGTGGGGCGGTTCGTTGAACCATTTCATGTTATTAAAGTCCTTGTGTGTTCAAACAAAATAAAAGTCGCTTTTAACGGTTAGCCATGAGCGGCGTTCACAGACACATCAGGGTTTCGTAGGGGCGGGGCTTGCTCCGCCCGCCGTACACAAGACAAGCAGTTGTTGGCGTGGTAGGGGCGTATAGCCATACGCCCCGCCATTTCACCAGCAAACCGGGAAACGACATATGCCCGTAGGGGCAATTCATGAATTACCTCTACAAATTCCACCCTCAATCCGTCCCCGCCAGCCCATGCACCAGATCGCGGAAGTGCTGGCCGCGCGCGGCGAAGTCCACGTACTGATCGTACGACGTGCCGCCCGGACTCAGCAGCACCACGTCACCCGGCTGCGCGATCGACTGCGCCAACGGGACGGCATCATCCAGACCGGTCACCAGCTCGATCCGTTCCAGGCGCGTACCGGGCGTCCCAGCCTGGGCGCGCCGCATGTGCTCGACCACCTGCGGCCCGAACTCTCCAAACGCGATCACCGCGCGGCAGCGCTGGGCCGCCAGCGTCGCCATTTCCGTCCAGGGCAGATGCTTGTCGCGCCCGCCCGCCAGCAGCACGATCGGCTCCGTATAACTGCGCAGCGCCGCGCTGACCCGCTCCGGCGCGGTGGCGATGCTGTCGTTGACCCACGTCACGCCGTCGATCGTGGCGACCGGCTCCTGCCGGTGCTCGACGCCCGTGAAGACCTCGATCGCGTCGCGCATGGCTTCCACGGGGATATATCCCGCCCCGGCAACCGCACACGCCGCCAGCACGTTCATCACGTTATGCTCGCCGCGCAGGCAAATCGCGCTGCGCGAGCACACGGTCTGGTACGCGAGGCCCGGCGCGCTGTCGCCGCCCGTCACGATGATCTCGTCGTGATCCAGGTACGCGCCCGACGCGACCGGACGCCTCAGCGAAAAATAGGCCAACCGCCCCGGCGCGCGCATACTCAGTTCGTGCGCCACCGGATCGTCGTAGCCGAACACGGCCACGTCCGGCGGACGCTGGTGCAGGAAAATGTTTGCCTTCGCCGCCGCATACGCATCGATCGTGCCGTGCCGGTCCAGGTGATTTGGCGTGACGTTGAGCACCGCCGCCACGCTCGGGCTGATCGTCATCAGCTCCAACTGGAAGCTGCTGAGTTCCATCACCACGACGTCATCCGGCCCGATCTGCGGCAGCACGTCCAGCAGCACGTCCCCGATATTGCCGCCGACCCACGTCTGCCGCCCGGACGCACGCCCCATCGCGCCCACCAGGGCGGTCGTCGTGGTCTTGCCCGCGCTCCCGGTGATGCCCAGCACCGGCGCGGGGCAGCGCTCCAGGAACAACTGCGCATCGTTGGTCACGCGGACACCGCGCCGCAGCGCCTCCTGCACGATCGGCAGGGTGAGCGGCACGCCGCCGCTCAGGCACAGCACGTCCGCATCGTTCAGCAGGCTGACGGGGTGCCCGCCCAGCTCGAACCGCACCGGCTGCCCGTCGAACGCCGCGATCTCCGCCGCGAGCTTTTCGGCGGACCGGTTGTCCGAAAGCGTCACCTGCGCGCCGATCGTCGGCAGCCACCGCGCAAGCGCCATGCCCTGCCGCGCCATACCGAGCACCACCACGTGCTGCCCGTCGAGCGGATCGGGGCCGGAAAAGTCGGGATCAATGTGAGGAATCATGGCGGTTCACCTTTGGCACAGCACGCCGCGCAGGGAGCAAGATATGGACAGGGGCGTATGCGCTACGCCCCTACAAAAACTCTACCACGGCTTGATTGGGTTGGCGAGAGGGTACGCGCGATTTCGGCATCATGTGCCGCGTAGATCGTAGGGGCGTATAGCTCTACGCCCCTACCAATCGCCTGACAATTACGGAAATGCGGGGAATAAAAGGCAGGGCGGGTTAGAAACCCGCCCCTACAAAACTCGCCTAGACGCTGCCCTCTTCCCAGATGCAGGAGGTGCTCGACCAGCGCGCCAGGGTCGATACCTGTAGGGGTAGGGCTTGCCCTACCCGGCTTCGCGGACAACGGGCGGGGCAAGCCCCGCCCCTACGAAAGGCCGTGTTCCCCTCGGAACTGCTCTTAATGCGTACGGAAAAAAACCGCCCCTACACGATTAGCCTGCCTCCCCGCTCCAACTTGATTGGAAAGGGGCCGGGGTGAGGTCTGCTTTTGCCTTCGCCTCTGCTTCCGGCTCACCGTTGCACTCTACAACTCGACGCGCACGCCTTCCCGCGCCGACTTGAAGATCGCGTCGATCACGCGCATATTCTTCACCGCGTCTTCCGGCGGATAGCGCAGGTCGGCCTCGCCGCGCACCGCCCGGCAGAAGTCTTCGGCCATCAGCACGTACGAGTTCTGCGGCGGCAGCGTGATCCGCTCCTGCGCGATGCGATCCGGGCCGAGCTTCACCAGCTCCACCGGGATATCGCCCTTGGGGTTATAGGTGTGGTTGGACGCAATCGAGCCTTCGGTGCCCACTACCTCGTAATAGCGGCGCAGCGGCAGCGCGAAAGAGCAGTTGATGTGCGCGAATACCCCGCCGGGGAACTCCATCGTGGCGACGGCCAGATCGTCGATGCCGGACGAATGCCAGCGAATTTGCCCCGTTACGGCCACCGGTTCCGCTTCCGCGATGAAGCGCGTGAACGAGATCGGGTAGCAGCCCACGTCGTACAGCGCGCCGCCGCCCATCGCCGGATCCCAGCGCACGTTGTCGGCGTCGGTCAGCATGAAGCTGAATCCCGCGTCGATGAACCGCATCTCACCGATCGCGCCCTGCCGAACCATCTCGCGCAGCTGCAAGCCCTGCGGATGGTGCCGCCACTGGAACGCCTCGGCCAGCTTCAGCCCGGCATCCGCGAAGACCCGCACCATTTCCTCGGCCTCCTGTGCGTTCAGCGCGATCGGTTTTTCGCACAGGACGTGCTTGCCCGCCTGCGCCGCGCGGATCGCCCAGGGCTTGTGCAGGTGGTTCGGCAGCGGGATGTAAATCGCCTCGATGCTCGGATCGGCCAGCAGATCCTCGTAGCTGCCGTAGGCCTTCGGGATGCCGAGCCGCTCCGCGAAGACGCTCGCGCGGTCTTTGTCGCGGCTGGCGACGGCCACGACTTCCGCGTTGCTGGCCGCCTGAATCGCCGGGATCACGGTGTTTTTGCCGTGACCCGCCGTGCTCAAAATGCCCCACCGTACCTTGTCTGCCATGTGCTGTGCCTCCGTGGTCTACGGCTGACGGTTAGGAAAGCTCGACGCGCACGCCCTCACGCGCCGACCGGAAAATCGCGTCGATCACGCGCATGTTGTTCACCGCGTCCTGCGGGCCGTACAGCGCGGGTGCGCCATCCAGCACCGCCGCGCTGAAGTCGCGGATCATCAGCATGTACGAGTTGACCGCCTCCAGGTTGATCGTCTCGGTGCGCTGCTTGCGCTCCCCGGTGCGGAAGATCTGGCCGGGGTGGTCGGCCTGCGGGTTGTACGCGCGGTGCACTTCCAGCCCGCCCAGCGGCCCGACGATCTCGTACGTGTCGCGCCAGGGCAGCGTGAAGCCGCACGCGATCTGCGCCAGCACCCCGCCGGGATATTCCAGCGTAGCGACGACCAGATCGTCCACGCCCATCGCGTTCCAGCGGATCTGCGCCGTCACCGCCAGCGGCTCCCCGGCCATGAAGCGCGTCAGCGAGACCGGGTAGCAGCCCACATCATACAGCGACCCGCCGCCCGTCTCCGGCTTGGCGCGAATGTTGCCCGGATCGTCGAACGTGATGCTGAACTCCGCCGTGATGAAGTTCAGCGGGCCGATCGCCCCCTCGTGCAGCAGGTCGCGCACGGTGATCGCCTGCGGGTGGTGCCGCCACTGGAACGCCTCGGCCAGCTTCAGCCCCGTGCCCTCGAACGCCCGCGCCATTTCTTCGGCTTCCGCCGCGTTGAGCGCAATCGGCTTTTCGCACAGCACATGCTTGCCCGCCTGCGCCGCGCGGATGGCCCATTCTTTGTGCAGGTGGTTCGGCAGCGGAATGTACACCGCGTCGATGTCGGGATCGGCCAGCAGGTCTTCATAGCTGCCGTAGCTGGTGGGGATATTCAGTTCGTCGGCGTAGACGCGGGCGCGCGCCGCGTCCCGGCTGGCGACGGCGGCGGGTGTGGCGTTCGGCGCTTCGTGCATGGCGGGAATAACGAGGTTCTTCGCGTGCAGGGCGGTGCTCAAAATGCCCCAACGGCAGGTGCTCATAATCTATAACTCCTTCAAAGAAGCGAAAAAACAGTAATAAGTCGTTAGTTTCTAGTCGTTAGTCAGGACGGACGGCGCCCCATATCTCCGAGCGCCGGGCAGTACTAAAAACTAACAACCAATCACTAACGACTGCTTTTCTCACTGCACGGGCGGGATCTCGAAGCAGGCCGAGGGAATCTCAACGAACATATCGCCGCGCACCCAGCCGCCATTGGCAAGCTGCCACCACGTGAAACCATCCGTGCCGGTCGCCCAGCCGTTAACCTGCACCGTCTCGCCCTGCTCCAGCGCCGACAGCGCCTCGTAATCGACCCCCGGCCCGGAGCGCACATTGATCTGGCCCAGGCTGGTCGTCAGCGCGCATCCCGTGTTGGTCGTCGTGCCGCCGGACGTATCCTGCGCCGTAGTCGGCTGCGGCGCGACTGCACCCGCGCCCGCATCCGTGGGCAGTTGGTCGGGCGGCGGCATGAATGTCTGCGTCGCACCCACCACCGGGATCGACGCGCCGCCCCCGCTGAGGCCGTACAGCGTCAGGAAGGCCGGATCGCCGCCCACGGCCATCAGTTGGCCGTCAGGGCTGAACGCGACCGTTTCCGCCGGGCCGTCCGTAACGATGCGCTGCGCCTCGGTTTGCAGCGCGATGCTCCACAGGCGCACGGCGTTGTCGTCGATGCCACCCGCCGCCGACGCCAGCAGCGATCCGTCCGAGCTGAACGCGACCGCATACAGATTCTCCGAATAGCCATCGAGCGTGGTCAGCGGGCTGCCGGTCGCCACGTCCCAGACGCGCACGGTGCGATCCGCGCCCACCGACGCCAGCAGCGTGCCGTCAGGACTGAACGCCACATCCGTGACGTTGCCCGTATGCCCGGTGAGGGTGCGTTCTTCCGCGCCGGTCAGCGCGCGCCACAGCCGGATCGTGTCGTCTTCACTGCCGCTTGCCAGCAGCGATCCGTCCGGGCTGAATGCGACCGAGGTCACGTACGACGAATGCCCTTGCAGGGTCGTCACACGCTGGCGCGTGCCCACGTCCCACACGTACACCATGCCATCGTCGCTCCCCGCCGCCAGCAAGTTCCCCTGGCTGCTGAACGCCACCGCGTTGATCGCGCCCTGCGGCCCGGTGAGCGGCTCGACGGCCTGCCGCGTGGTGACGTTCCACAGCCGCACGACACTGTCGTTGCCGCCCGCCGCGAGCCATTGGCCGTCCGCGCTGAAAGCGACGCTGTTGGTGCGATTGCCCGTATCGGGCAGTTCGGCGGCCAGCGCGCCCGTGCTCGCGTTCCACAGCCGGACCGCGCCGTTCAGTGCGCCGGAGGCCAGCAGCGTGCCATCCGGGCTGAACGCGACGCTGCTCACCGAGCTGTTCTGATCCGAGACGCGAATCAGCGGCGTTATGTTTCCCGCCGTCTGCGCGGTGATCGCGCCCTGCGGAACCGGCAGCGCGGTTGGTCCGGCGGTCGGCTGGATGAACACGGTCGGTTGGGATGTCTGAGTCGGCGCGGTTTGCGCCACCGGAGTCGGGGAGGAATACGGTTCGATGATGATCTGCGGCTCGCTGTCGAACAGAATCGGCCCCAGCACCACGTACAGCAGCAGGCACAGCAGCACGAATGCGGACGCCGTCACGACCAGCAGGAACCAGTTGATGCTCTGTTCTTCGCGCTCGCCGAACGCGGTTTTAAATTTCGCCATAGCTTTCTATTGTACATGCTTCCCCGCGTGAGACCATTCATTTTCGGGCCAAAATGCCCGATTTCGCCCCTAACAGCTCGCCATTAACGGCCAAAAATACGGTTTTCAGAGGTTAACCGTCAGTTTATGGGTTGGGGCGGGCGCATGACGTTCGCGTTTTTGGCGGCGCACAGGCCGTTGTGGGTAGGGGTGGCTGGCCCTGCCGGTTTTCCGGTTGGCGGACGACGGGGCTCGTCTTACGAGGTACACAGGATCGTGGAAACAAAATTCGGGCAGGGTAGAAACCCATACGCATTGAGTTAAGCCCATTTAAGGGGAAAATAGACTATCACGCTTTTCGTAGGGGCGATGCAAGCATCGCCCGTTAGGAGAAAAAACGGGTAGAGCAAGCTCTACCCCTACGGTTACCGCCGTTAATGGTTTGGTTTGAAGCCAGGAGAAACGGTCTTGTCTGCTCCGTTAGCTTAATGCGGATGGGTTAGAAACCTACCCGGGTTTGCTCCCAAGCGAATAGGTGACAGGAATACGGGCGGAGCAAGCCCCGCCCCTACGGATTGCGCCAGAGGTGAAATGCCCTTCGCTTTTGCGCTTGTCTTTGCTAACCGCTAATTGCTAACGGCTATTCGCTGCTCTATCCCCCCAGCGCCGCCTTGATATTCTCCGCGATCTCGCGCGTGATGCCCGGCACAGCGGTCAACTGCTCGATGCTCGCCTGCCGAATCGCCTCGATATCCTTGTCGAACGCCTTCAACAGCGCTTTACGCCGCGCGGGGCCGATGCCCGGCACGACTTCGAGCTGGCTGGCGATGCCCGCCTTGTTGCGGCGCGCGCGGTGGCTGGTGATGGCGAAACGGTGCGCCTCGTCGCGCACGCGCTGCACGAGGTACAACCCCTCGCTGCGGCGCGGCAGCACCACCGGATTGGTGCGCTCCGGCAAATACAGCTCCTCGAACTGCTTGGCGAGGCCGGTCACCGGGACGCGGGTCGTCAGTCCGAACGCTTCCAGCACCTCGACCGCCACGCCCAACTGCCCCTTGCCGCCGTCGATGATCAGCAGGTCCGGCAGCAGCCGCCACGTCTCCTCGCGATCGACCTTGCCCGGCGCGGTCGCCGTCGGATTTTCGATGGCGTCCACGTAGCGCCGGAAGCGCCGCGTGAGCGCCTCGCGCATCGACTGGTAGTCGTCGGAGCCTTCGTGCATCACGGTGTTGATGTTGAACCGGCGGTATTCGCTCTTGCGCGGCACGCCCTGCACGAACACCACGCGGCTGGCGACGATGGCCGTGCCTTGCGTCGTGCTGATGTCGAAGCACTCGATCCGGTTGGGCGGCTTAGGCAGGCCCAGCGCCTCCTGAATCTCGCGCATGGCCGTTTCCTGCTTGACCGTATCCGTCGCCCACTGCGAGCGCAAAATGTTCAGTTTTTCGGTCGCGGTCTGCGCCGCCAGCTCGACCAGCTCGTGCTTGTTGCCGCGCTGTGGCACGGTCAGCTTGACTTTCTTGCCGCCGCGCTTGTCGCGCAGCCACTGCTCGATGATGCGCGCCTCCTCGACCTCGTGCGGCAGGACGACTTCGCGCGGGATGTCGCTCGCTTCTTCGTAGAACTGCGTCAGGAAATTCTCGACGATCTCCTGCGCGCTTTCGTCTTCCGTGCCTTCCAGCACGAAATATTCGCTGCCCACCAGCCGCCCGTTGCGGATCAGGAACATCTGCACGCAGGCGTCGCTGCCTTCCTGCGCGAACGCGATCACGTCCTGATCGGCCTTAACGTCCGCCACCAGCCGCTGCCGCGACGAGATCTGCGCCACGACGCGCAGTCGGTCGCGCAAAATCGCCGCCCGTTCGAAGTCCAGCGATTCCGCGGCCTCGTCCATGCGTCCCCGCAGATCGTTCAGCACGCTGTCGGCGTGGCCGTCCAGCACGCGGATCAGCCCGTTGATGTTCTCGCGGTACTCGGCCTGCGTCTGCGCGCCGATGCACGGCCCGCCGCACAGCTTGATGTCGTAATAGAGGCACGCGCGCGGATCGTTGCCGGTGATCTCGCGGTCGCAGGTCAGGTATGGGAACGCGCGGCGCAGCACGTCCAGCGTCTCGCGCACCCCGCCCGCCGACGTAAACGGCCCGAAGTAGCGGTGGCCGTCGTGCCGGTCGATGCGCCGGATCATCTCCACGGTCGGATACGCATCGCCGGTCCGCACGCGGATGTACGGGTAATGCTTGTCATCCTTGAGCAGAATGTTGTAGCGCGGCTTGTGGACGCGGATCAGCTCCGCCTCGGTGATGAGCGCCTTCAGCTCGTCCCCGGTCAGGATGAACTGGATATCCGCCACGTCGTGCCGGATGCGCAGCACCTTCGGGTCGAGGTTACTGGGCTGGAAGTAGCTGCGCACGCGGTTGCGCAGGCTTTTCGCCTTGCCCACGTAGATGATCGTGCCGGTCGGATCGATCATCTGGTAGACACCCGGCTCGGTCGGTAGGTTGTTGAGAATATCCTGAATGTGGGGGAGTGGTGCGTATTCAGCCATAGTCAGTGGTCAGCCGTTAGCCATCAGGTTTCAGCGAACAGATAGAACAAAAAAAATGCCGGAGGCGCGCTTTTCGTAGGGGCGGAGCTTGCTCCGTCCGGCTGTTCGGCTTTTCGCCTTTCCGCCGCCCCACGTCTCTAACACATTTGTTCTCTATTGTACCGCGTTTACCCCGGCCTGGGGAGCTATTGCCGTGTTTTACCAAAGCACGCAATAATACGTCTTGTTGATGTTTAACTTGAACTTTTGAGGAGGATCCATGTTGCGCATCCGCTACGCGCGATGGGGCGTGGTGGGCCTGGCGCTCGCCTTGTTACTGGTCCCGTTCGCCGCCCTCGCCCAGTCCCCGCTGCCGAATGTGTACCAGTCGGTGGACGGCTCGCTCACTTTTAACTATCCTGAAGCATGGATCGTCCATGAATCGCCCAACGAAGGCATCACGATCGCCAGCAGCGAATCCGCCATCGAGGCGGCGCAAAACCAGCAGATGCCCGCAGGCGAGTTCGCGCTGTTGTTCGCCCCGCCCACGCAGAGCACCGAGCTGCTGCAGTTCCTGCCCGCCGATCCCAACGCGGATCTCGAAGACCTGCTCGGTGAAATCGTCGATCTGATCGAAAGCGGCGAAGTGCCGTCCTTCTCGTCGCCGACCGTGGTCAGCGTCGGCAGCTACCTCGCCGCGCGCACCACGACGCATCTCGACAACGCCGACTACACGCTCGCCATCGTGCAGGTCAACGAAAAAACCTTTTTGCTGGTGATCGCCGTCGCCGCGCCGAACGAAATGGGCGACTTCAACGACGAGTTCGCGGGTATCCTCGGCTCGATCCGCTACACGACACCCTGGCTGGCCGCTTTTCCGGGTCACGAGGAATACGTCAACAGCGTCGCGTGGAGTCCCGACGGCACGATCCTCGCCTCCGGCAGCGACGACATGACCGTGCGCCTGTGGGACGTGGCAACCGGCGAGGAAATCCGTGTCCTGCGCGGTCACGAGGATTACGTGAACGCGGTCGCCTTCAGTCCCGACGGCAGGACCATCGCCTCGGCCAGTTATGACGGCGTGGTCAAGCTGTGGAGCGCGACCTCCGGCCAGGAAATCCGGCAGATGGAGGCGAAGGGCGCCGACATCACGGATCTGGCCTTCAGCCCCAACGGTAAGATGCTGGCCGCGAGCGGGCTGGGCATCCTGCTGTGGGACGTCGCCAGCGGCGATCTGACTGCCACCTTCGAAAGCCCCGACCTCGCCGCCCCGTACGGGCTGGCGTTCAACCCCGACGGCACGATCCTGGCGGCGGGGGACGACGCGGGCGAGATCAAGCTGTGGAATGTCGCCAACGGCACGGTGATCCGCGCGCTGCAAGGGCATACCGACTACGTGCGCAGCGTGGCGTTCAGCCCCGACGGCACGCGGCTGGCCTCCGGCAGTGACGACGCCACCGTGCGCGTGTGGGACGTGACGAGCGGCATGCAAAGCCTGCTGCTGCAAGGGCACACCGATTACATCCGCAGTGTGGCGTGGAGTCCTGACGGGGCGCGGCTGGCGTCCGGCAGCGACGACACGACCGTCTGGATCTGGGATGCGACGACCGGCGCGGCTCAGGCCGTGCTGCGCGGGCACAGCGACTACGTCAACAGCGTGGCGTTCAGCCCCGACAGCCAGCGGCTCGCCTCGGCCAGCGACGACAAGCTCGTGCTGCTGTGGGACGCGACCAAAACGACCGACATCCCCGAATTCGTGCCCCCGGTCGACGAAAACGTGATCGCACTGCCCACCGAAGAACCGCCGCTCTCCGGCGACGCCGTCTTCACCGAATACGGCTGTGACGGCTGCCACGTGGTCGATTCCGACGAGATCGTAGTTGGGCCGTCGCTGGCGCACGTCGGCAGCGAAGCCGCCGCCCGCGACCCGAATCTGAACGCGGCGGATTACCTGCGCCAGTCGATCGTCGATCCGTCCGCCTACGTGGTCGAAGGCTTCGAGGATGGCATCATGCCGCCGTACGACTTCTTCACCGACGAACAGCTTCAGGCATTGATCGATTACCTCCTGACGCTGAAATAGCGCGTAGTAACGCACGTTTACAAAACAATCCGGTATCGTAGGGGCGGGGCTTGCTCCGCCCGGCTTTTGCTTGACGTGCCCCCGCGCAACATGTGTTGCGTGGGGGTGTTTCCCCTTCCCTCCGCTTGCGTGGGGGAAGGGGCCAGGGGATGGGGGGCTTCATGCAGAGTGCCGGATTTAACAGTTAAACTGCGCTGCTCCGCCCTGTTTTTGCCTGCCCTTTCCACCTTCTTCCCGCCGAATTTCAGAACCCCATACCAAAAACCCATCGTTTTTACGTGCAGATATGCCATAATGGGCGCGGCTATCCCGCCGACCGGAATTGTGTAGAGAGGACTGTCTGTGAAGCGCACCGATGCGCCCCATATCCCCGTGCTGCTGGACGCCGTGCTCGACGGCCTGCGCGTCGAGGCGCTGCCCGCCGGGTTGTTCGTGGACGGCACGCTCGGCGCGGGCGGTCACGCGGCGGCGATCTTGTCTGCCGCACCGGACGCGCGCCTGCTCGGCTTCGACCGCGATCCCGTGGCGCTGGCGCTGGCGCAGGAACGACTCGCGCCGTTAGGCCCGCGCGCCGCGATCCGGCACGCCAGTTATACCGAAATGGGCGCGCTCGTCCCCGGCTGGAGCGGCGATGAGGGCGTAGACGGCATCCTGCTCGACCTGGGCATCTCGTCCATGCAGATCGACGATCCTGAGCGCGGCTTCGCCTTCATGCAAGACGGTCCGCTGGACATGCGCTTCGATCCCGCCTCCGGCGGGACCACCGCCGCCGACATCGTGAACACCTGGGACCCCGACGAGATCGCGGACGTGCTGTTCCAGTACGGCGAGGAGCGCAACAGCCGCCGCATCGCGCGGGCGATCGAGGCGGCCCGCCCGCTGACCACCACGCGCGAGCTGGCCGAAGTGGTCGCCAGCGCGCAGCACGGCCCGCGCCAGAAGATTCACCCGGCGACGCGCACCTTCCAGGCGCTGCGCATCGCGGTCAACGACGAACTGGGCGCGGTCGAGCGCGTGCTGCCCGACGCCATCAGCCTGCTGAAGCCCGGCGGACGGCTGGCCGTGATCAGTTTTCACAGCCTGGAAGATCGCATCGTCAAGCAGACGTTCAAGCTGGAAGCGACCGACTGCATCTGCCCGCCGCAGCAGCCGGTCTGCACCTGCGACCATCACGCGCGGGTGCGTCTGGTGACGCGCAAGCCGATCGAAGCGGACGACGCCGAAATCGCGCGCAATCCGCGCAGCCGCAGCGCCCGCCTGCGCGTGGTCGAGCGCCTGGTGCCGGACGATTTTGCTTCCGAGGAATAGTGTATAATCCACCATATAGTCGGGATCGGTTTACCGGGTGTTATCATACCCCGACAATCTAGCAAGGTATTCTATTAATTCGGAATGAGACGCGGCCTGCCGCCGCAGCCCTTATGAGTCGTCAAACTCGCTCGCCGTCCTGGCTGGAACACACGCTGCAAAACCGGCCCGGGCGCAACCAGACCCAATTTGTGACCACCATCACCCTGATCGTGATCGTTGGCGTCATGATCGGTGCGCTGTATCTGATCCAGACCACCACGACCACGACCACGGCGCGCGTACTGGACCAGATGACCGATCAGCGCGACCGGCTGGAACGCGAAAACGAGCGCCTGCGGGTGGAAATTGCGAATCTCGAAAGCCTGCCGCTGCGCATGACGCGTGCCGCCGAGATGGGCTTCCGTGAAGCAAACCCCGGCGACATCCAGTACATCGTCGTGGATGGTTACCGTTACAAGCGGCCCGAGATCACGGCCACGCCAACGCCGACCCCGACGCCGGAAGTGCAGGAATATCCCGATACGTTCGAAGGCTGGCTGCAAAAGCAGTGGGATGCCTTGAAGTCCCAGTTCGATCAGTGGCGCAGCGGCGATTAACGCCCGCGCTGCCGCGTGCTGGACGAAGTGAAAATGTAAATAAGGAAGGAATCGATGCGCAGCGAATCACTCACCCGACGCCTTACCGTTTTGAGCTTCGCCCTCGTCGGAGTCAGCCTGATCCTGCTGGTGCGGCTGCTGTCCTTCCAGTTTTACATGGACCCCACCACCAAACAGGACCTGGAAAGTAACGCCCAGAGCCACTACAGCCAGACGGTCGAAGTGCAGCCCAATCGCGGCCAGATCTACGACCGCAGCATGAATCTGCTGGCCGTCAATTCCTACGAATACCGCATCGGCATCAGCCCCAACGCCATTTACGACCGCGAAGACGTCGCGCGCGAGCTGGCCCCGATCATCGACGTGCCCGAAGACGAAATCTACCGCAAGCTGCTGCCCGGCCCTGATGGCACGTTCGCCAGTTGGGTCATGTTGGCCGCGCGCGTGGACGACAACGCAGGCCAGCAGTTAATGGACCTGGACATCGACGGCGTGACCATCGACCCGCTGCCGATCCGCGTCTATCCGCAGGGCGCGCTCACCGGGCAGATCGTCGGCTTCTTCGCCGGGTCGGAATCGGCCTCGTCGGGTCAGGGGTACTGGGGCGTGGAAGGTTATTACCAGACCGTCCTGGCCGGGCAGAGCAAAAAAGTCACCAAGAGCAACATCCCGGTCGTGGATGACGTCAACGTCTCGACCCAGGTGCGCGACGGCATCGACCTCGTACTGACCATCGACCGCGACGTGCAGTATCTCGCGCAGGAAATTCTCGACAAGGCCGTGGCCGAACAGGGCGCGTCCGGCGGCACGATCCTGATCATGAACCCGCGCACGGGCGAAATTCTGGCGATCGCCAACAACGAAAACGGCATGACCTTCGATCCCTACAACACCTCGTCGGAAAACATGGACCTCGCCCGCAACCCAGCCGTTTCGGACCTGTTCGAACCGGGATCGATCTTCAAGCTCGTCACGATGTCGATCGCGCTCGAAGCCGGGACGCACGACGAAAGCTGGACCTATCACGACCCCGGCTGTTTCACCCCGGCGGGCACGCTCGTCTGTAACTGGGACAGCACCTCGCGCGGCGATCCGTCATTCGCGCAGGTCTTCATCGACTCGCTGAACACCGGCACGGCCACTATCTTCATGGAAATGGGCCGCACCAAGGTCTACCCCCTGCTGGACGCCTTCGGCATCGGCCAGGATACGGGCGTGGACATCCAGGGCGAGCAGGAAGGCTTGCTGCCGGAGCCGGGCGACTCCGACTGGAACGAATCGCAGTTCATCACCACCAGCTTCGGCCAGGGTGTTTCGATCACGCCGCTGCAAATGCTAACTGCCGCCAATGCCATCGCCAACGACGGCATGATCATGCAGCCGCACATCGTCAAGGCGCGCATCGACGGCGATCAGGTGATCGAGACGCAGCCGGTCGTGCTGCGCCGCCCCATCAGCGCCGACACCGCACACCGCGCGCGCGACATCATGGTGCAGATCGTCTCCAATCCCAGCAGCGTGGACCTGCTCGACGTGCCGGGGTATACCGTCGCGGGTAAAACGGGCACGGCGCAGATCCCGATCCCCGGCGGTTACGATCCGAGCGGCTCGATCGCGTCGTTCATCGGCTTCCTGCCTGCCGACGATCCCGTGGTGTCGATCCTGGTTAAGCTCGACCGCCCGCGCGACTACTGGGGCAGCGCGGCAGCCGCCCCCGTCTTCGAGGAACTGTCCCAGCGGCTGGTCGTGCTCATGGAGATCATGCCCGACGACGAGCGGCGCCTCATGGAAGCTGAAGGGGGAAACCCATTCGAACGCGAATATTGAGCCGTAAATTATGACGGCAATGCCACAGCAGGCTGCTCATCATCACTCTCTGTCCGGACAGTACAGTTAGCCATGGGGAAGCACGTATGACCCTGCAAAACACGTCCGAACCCGCCTCCAGCCCGCAAGAGGCATACATCCTGGTCGTCGAAGATAGTGTGCCCAATTTTGTTACCATCGCACGCCTGTTGGGACTTATGGGAGTGAACCACTGCGAGTGGAAAATAAGCGGCTGGCAGGTCGTCCAGTTCGCGCCCACCCTTCCCCAGATCGATCTGATCATCATGGACATCGACCTGCCCTACGAAGACGGCTACCAGGCGCTGCGCAAGCTGCGCAGCCACCCTCGCCTGGCGACCACGCGCGTGGTCGCCCTCACTGCCACCGCCACCCAGGAAGAAATGATTCGCGCCCGCGACGCCGGGTTCAACGGTTTTTTGAGCAAACCGCTGGACGGCGAACGCTTCCCCAGCCAGATTCGCCGCGTCCTCAACGGCGAAAACGTGTGGGAGTGGCGCTGACCCGTCCCAGTAGATCCGTCCAGCACCCCCAGCAGCTTACCACAGGCCGGGCCGCCGTCACTCGCCCGGCGCACTGCTGTTTCCGGCCTCCGAAAAATGCCCGCGCCGCCATGCCTGCCTTGACAGGCCGCACTTCCGACGTACAATCGGCTCCATTCAGCCTATCCGACGGCTCCACCAAGGTTGACGCTGCATGACTTCTGATCTGCCTTTCGCCCTGACTCTGGGGGCCATCACGTTTCTGCTGACCGCGATTTGGGGCGGTCCCTTCGTCGAGATTCTGCGGCGGCTGCGCATCGGCAAGCAGATCCGCGAGTCCCTCCCGCAGGGGCACTTCGCCAAAGTGGGCACGCCGACGATGGGCGGCATCCTGATTCTGGTGCCGGTGCTGCTCATCACCCTGATGCTGAACGTGGCGCGCCTGCTGCAAACCGACCTGACCGGGTCCAGCATCCTGATGCCGCTGGCGGTGCTGGTGGGCTTTGGCGTGCTGGGCGCGATTGACGACCTGGAAGGTGTGCGCGGCGTGCGCGTGCGCGGCGAAGGCATCCGCGCCCGGACGAAATTTTCGGCGCAGGCGGTCATGGCGTTGGCGGCGGCGCTCGTAATGTCGCTAGTCGCGGGCGGCTTCCAGAACAGCAACGGGGTTTACCTGCCGCTCTCGGCGCGCTTCGTCGAGCTGCCCGTCTGGATCTGGGTGCCCATCGCCGCGTTCATCATCGTTGCCACCAGCAACGCCGTGAACTTCACCGACGGCCTCGACGGGCTTTCGGGCGTGATCACCGCCAGCACATTCGTCGCCTACGGCGTGATCGCGCAGCTTCAGGGGCAAAGCTTCCTGGTGCAGTTCTGTTTCATCGTGGTCGGCGCGTGCTTCGGCTTCCTGTGGTACAACGCGCATCCCGCGCAGTTGTTCATGGGCGACGTCGGCTCGCTGGCGCTGGGCGCGGCGCTCGGCACGGTCGCGCTGATGACCGGCCAGTGGCTGCTGCTGCCGTTGATCGCGCTGATCCCCGTGTCCGAAGTGATCAGCGTCGTGCTGCAAGTCGGCTACTTCCGCCTGACGCACGGCGGGCGGCTGTTCCGCATCGCCCCCCTCCACCACCACTTCGAGGAAAGCGGCTGGAGCGAGACGCAGGTCGTGCAGCGCTTCTGGCTGGTGGGCATCCTGTCCGCGATGGTCGGCGTCGCCCTGGCCCTGATCAGCTAGCACGCCCTCCATTCCCGACCCGTCCCCCGCAAAGAGGACCCGAACGATGTAGGGGCGTATTGCCATACGCCCCGGCGCGCGGAGCAAGCCGCGATCCCGGCGCAAAACCCGCCCGCGCAAATCCAACTTACCGGTTGACCCTACCTGCCACGACGACTATCATTATCAAATACTCGGTCGCAACCGTGGGGTAACAGCGCCACATCCCTCGCCTGTTGAGTGACGCCTCTCCGCGACACAGGTTCCACAGAGGTCACACGTTGAAACTCAAACGCGGGAAGCTCAAACGAGGTGCCGCCCCCGGCAATACCACGATCGGCGGGCACGACCCCTACGCCGCGCTCCGCTACCGGGATTTCCAATTCCTGTTGGTAGGCCGTTTCGTCACCTCGTTGGGCGAGCAGATGGTGTCGTTCACCATCGCGTGGGAGTTGTGGCTGCGCACGCACAGCGAGTTGGCGCTCGGCCTCGTCGGGCTGGCGCAGGTCATCCCGATCGTCGTATTTTCGCTCCCGGCGGGCCACATCGCGGACCATCACAACCGCAAGCGCATCGTAATGATCGCGCAGGTGCTGCTGATGGCGTGCTCGCTGTCGCTGGCGTTCCTGTCGTCCATCGAAGGCCCGCTGATTCTCATTTACCTGAGCCTGTTCGGCATCGGCGTGGCGCGCTCGTTCTACACGCCCGCCACCTCGACCCTGCTGCCGCAGACCGTGCCACCGGAGATCTTCACCAGCGCGGCCACGTGGAGCAGCAGCGCGTGGCAGTTGGCCGCGATCATCGGCCCGGCCATCGCGGGCGTGGTCGTCGCGAGGCTGCACATCATCACGGAAATTTACGTCTTCGACGCGCTGGCGGGCCTGACGTTCCTGGTGCTGGTAACGCAGATCCGGGGGCGCGAACTGGCGCTGTCACGCACGGCGGCCACGCTCGACTCGCTGGCGGAGGGCCTGCGCTTCATCCGCGACACCAAGGTCATCCTGGCCGCGATCACGCTCGACATGTTCGCGGTGCTGTTCGGTGGCGCGGTGGCCCTGCTGCCCGTCTACGCGACCGACATTTTGAAGGTCGGCTCGGAGGGCCTGGGCGTTATGCGCGCCGCGCCGTCCATCGGCGCGCTGCTGATGGCGATCACGCTGGCGCACCTGCCGCCCTTCCAGCGCGCGGGCCGCACGCTGCTGCTGGCGGTCTTCGGCTTCGGCGTGGCGACCATCATCTTCGGCCTGTCGAAAACGTTCTGGCTATCGGTCGTGATGCTGTTCTCGCTCGGCGCGCTGGACAACATCAGCGTCGTGATCCGTGCTACCCTGATGCTCACCTACACGCCCGACGAGATGCGTGGACGCACGTCGTCCGTCAACAGCATTTTCATCAGCGCCTCGAACGAGCTGGGCTATTTTGAATCCGGCGCGACAGCGTCGATCTTCGGACCGGTGCTGGCGGTGGTGCTGGGCGGCATCGGCACGCTGATCGTGGTGCTGTCCGTTGCGACCCGGTGGCCCGCCATGCGCAACCTGACCACCCTCGACGCGCCCAAACCGGACGCGCCGGAGACGGAAGCGGAGACGCTCGTCGTGGCGATGCCGGGCGCTCTGCCCGATATCACACCCGGCGACCGCTGATCGTGTCATAAGGAACCGGGGCGGGCCACACAATCCCGCCCCGTTTTTTATCCTCCTGCCTCGCCCCTCCTGCCCCTCCATCCCGTGCCGGTGACCGTCAGGGATCGCCCAACAGCGGCCCTTTCACGGCGGGTAACCGTCTGCCAAGCGTGCACAAGCCGCAAAATTTGTACCCGGTAAAAGAATCTTGTCTGTAGTACACTGTACAGGGGACGTCGGCAGGTTCGCGCGGCAATCGCGCAGGGGCCGTATAGTGGAAGAACAACTAAGCGGGCAAATGATCGAAGGCTACCTCGTGGGGCCGAATATCGCCGCCGGGGGAATGGGTCGCATTTACCAGGCATTCGATACGAAGCGCGGGATCACCGTCGCCATCAAGATCTTGCTGCCCGAATATGCCAAAGATGAAAACTTCCAGACGCGCTTCTGGCGTGAAGCGGAGCTGATGTCCACGCTGCGCCACCCGCACATCGTGCCCGTGTACACGTATGGCGAGTGGGAGGAATACCTCTACATCGTCATGCAGTTGGTCAAAGGCCCGTCGCTCGAACATATTCTCCAGCGCCGCCAGTTTTCGCCGCTGACCGCGTGGCAGATCGTGCGCCCGGTCACCGAGGCGCTCGGCTTCGGTCACCGCTACGGCGTGCTGCACCGCGACTTGAAGACCGGCAACATCCTGATCGAGCGGCGCGGCGAAGGCAACTACGTGTTCCTGACCGATTTTGGCCTGGGCAAGCGCCCCGACTTCGATACGACGCTCACCGCGACGGGCGTTTCGGTGGGCACGCCCGAATACATGGCCCCCGAAGTGGCGATGGGCCAGCCCGCCGACCACAGCGCAGATCTGTATTCGATGGGCGTGGTGCTCTACGAGCTGCTGCTGGGCCGCCTGCCCTTCCACGACAAAAGTCCGCAGATGACCGCGCTGGCGCACGTCGATAAGCCCGTGCCGCGCCCGCGCACGATTCACCCGCGCTTTCCGCGCAGCCTGGAAGCCGTGATCCTGCGCGCGCTCGAAAAAGATCCGCGTATGCGCTTCCAGTCCGCGCTCGACATGCAGCAGGCGTACTACGACGCCGTCAAGAGTCTGGAGCCGGACGCCTGCCGCGCCTGTTACTGGGTCCCCGAGCAGTCGAACAACTGATACAGCCTACGCGCAAAAATGCGTAGGGGCGTATTGCGATACGCCCCATATACAGCAAGTTAAGCGCGACGGCCCACTCGGCCTTTCGTAGGGGCGATGCTTGCATCGCCCGTTGTCAGCAAAGCCGGGTAGGGCAAGCCCTACCCCTACGCAGATCCAGCTTGCCAACTCGTTCCATATATCCGTTCGTCGCAAAGATCGCATACAAACAAGGGGCGTATTGCGATACGCCCCTACGAAACCTCACGTTTTCGGTAACCCACACGCATCTCCGGCATATACGCCGGAGGCCTCTCTAGCCGCCCTTCGCGTACGGCTGCCTCACCACCGTGCGCAGCTTCTCCGGCACGACGCGTGAGGCGTCGTTCAGGTAGATCTCGTGGTGTTTGCCCCCAAACGTATACCCGTGATCCGCGATCCAGCCGTGCAGCCGGGCGATGTTCGCGGTTTCGTCCGCGTACGGCCCCAGGTGCAGGATCTGCACCGACGGTCCCTCGTGGTACGCCTCGAACCGCACGAGATCCAGCGCGGGCAGCGGCTTCTTGCGCCGCGTCTCTACCAGCGCCGCCTGCACGTCCTCCGGCGTGACGAACTCCGGCTGCGCGATCATCATGGTCCACAGCCATTGATCCTTGTTCCCCTGGCGGAACGCGTCCATATCGTCCGCCCACCACAGCCCTTCGAGCGGCATCACGGCGTAATCCAGCGCCGCGTCGCGGTTCTTCAGCATGAACTTGAGCGTATAGGCCGTGCTGAACAGCGCCGACACCGCGTCCGAATACGACTGCGCCGTGTTCGGATTGCCGCTGCCGTCCACCATCAGGAACGCGATCGGCGGCACATCGACGGCAGAAACGTCCCTGGCGGACGGAGCATACAGGTGTTTGAGGTCTTTCTTGAGGTCGAGTTTGGTGGTCATCGTGAGTGCTCCTCCCGGTTACGCTTTAAATTTACACCGTCCTCCAGGGGGAGAGTCAAGCGCGGCGGTCCGCCACTAAAAGCGAACCGCCGCGCGCGGGGCGAAGGGCAGGTCGTCGTGCCCTCCGGTCGTTCCAACAGGTTAGCCCTGGGTCTTCTTCTGAGAGAGGCTGTCCGACAGGCTCTTGGCGAGCGTCACGAAATCGGACGGCATCATGATGATCGTGGTCGTGTTCTGCTCCGCGCCCACTTCGGAGATCATCTGCATACGCCGCAGTTCCAGCGCCGCCGGATTCTGCGCGATCTGGCGCGACGCTTCCGACAGCTTGGCCGAGGCATCCAGCTCGGCTTCGGCCTTGATGATGCGCGCCCGCTTCTCGCGCATGGCTTCCGCTTCGCGGGCCATCGCGCGCTGCATCGACTCGGGGATCTCGACGTCCTTCATCTCGACCATCTCGACTTCGATGCCCCACGGCTCGGTAGCCTTGTCGATCAGGCTCTTGAGCGTATCGTTGATCTGGTCGCGCTCGCGCAGGACTTCATCCAACACGTGCTGGCCGATGATGTTGCGCAGCGTCGTCAGGGACACCTGATACACCGCCGAGCGGTAGTCGTTGACCGCGATCACGGCGCGCTCTGGCTCCACCACGCGGAACCACAGCACCGCGTTGACGCGAATCGTCACGCTGTCCTTGGTGATCGTTTCCTGCGGCTCGACGCCGACCGTCGTCGTGCGGATGTCGATGATCCGCGCGCGCTCGATGTTCAGCGGGATGATCCAGAACAGTCCCGGCCCGCGAATACCCTTATAGCGCCCCAGACGGAACACGACTGCCCGTTCATATTCAGCCGCGATGCGCAGTCCCGATAGGAACAGCACGAACACGACCAAAAGAAAAATCAGCACCCCCTGCATGGCCGACTCCTTCTTGCCATTTCCGGTGAGCCAACCGTGAGATACTCTTGCTCACAACGTTTCAGAGGCAAGTATAGCGCACCTCGTGCGCCAGGATCGGACACCAGCCGCCCGGCAAGCTGACACGCATCTGACAGCCTCGATCCTCACGCCCCCGCTGCCGCCGGTTCCGGCTGCGGCGACCAGTACACCATTTCCATCGGGAGCCAGTGCGCGTCGCGGATCGGCTCGCCGGGAACGGCGGTCAGCGATCCGCGTCCCAGCCGCGCCGTGACCGCCAGCGCCAGCGCGTCGAGAATATCGTCCGTGCCCGCGCCCAACCGGCCATAGCGCGACTGCGCTACGCGCAGGATCACGCGCGTCTCAGGGATAAGCGCCGCCAACACCTGCTCGCGGGTGCTCTGCCCGTCGCCCGTGCGCTTGGAGGCGGGCAGCGAGCTGCACCCATTGAGCGCCCAGAAACACAGCTCCGGGTGACTTTCGCGCATGATGGCCCGCGCGCGCGGATTGCGCCGCAGCAGCCGGTCCACCTCGCGGATCTTGGGCGCGATGCCCCACGATTGGCGCGTCAGGCCCTTGCCCATCACCGAGCGGTTGATCGCGGACGCTTCTTCATAGCTGGCCGCTTCCAGCGCGGCCCGCGAGGGCGGCGGGAATACGCTGCTGTGGTGGTGCGGGCTGAGCCGCCGCCGCGCTTCAACGTCGCACGCGCGCTGCGGCGCGTCGCCGTCCGGCAGGCCGATCGGAATATCGAGCAGAATCAGTCCCGCGCCCAGGCAGGACTGCCACAGGTCGTCAATGGTCGGGAAGAGCTGAACGTCCCAGTCGTCGTCATTCCAAAGGACGGCCAGCCATCCCCCCCGGCAGCCGTCTGCGCCAACCACAACCATGGTCTTCCTCCGCGTGCTGTCTTTACGATCTTCATCTATCATCAGCATGACACTTTTTGCTTCTGATAGCGATAGCCAAACAGTCTCATATTGGCGCGGGCGGTCAGCCAGGCGCAGGCCCGGCGTCGTTGACACGCAAAGGCCGTATGGTATAATGCGCGTCGCTCACAAGTGGAGCCCAAGAGTATTGTTTCAGACCAAACACGCCAGCGCTTCTCTTGACCTCCGCCGGGCGTGTTTTTGTTTATCGTTAGGAGGGAGTGAGCTTGATCCACTACCGGTATCGCACATCACTGCACCGCGCACTACTCGCCGGGATACTGCTCGCGGCGATCCTCACCGGGGGCGTGTTCATGCCCCATCACACCGCCCATGCCCAGGACACGACGAATCTGCTGACCAACGGCGGCCTTGAGCGGCCCTACTACGGGCAGGCATCCGCCACCCAGACCGCCCCGCAGGGCTGGACGCTGTGGGTCGGCGGGGGCAATCCCGAAGCCTTCCCGCACAATGACCCCGTTCAGGTCCTGGACGGCTCCGACTCGTGGAACATTCACCAGGGCTATACGGCCTTCATCGCCGCGGGCTACCAGCGCGTCGGCGGGCTGAGCCAGGGCGACGCGCTCGAATTCACCGCGTACGGCTGGGCCTATACCTGCAACGACACCACCAACTCGTGCGTGATCCAGGAAGCGCCCTACCGGCGCTCGGATACCGCAGCGGGCGTCTCGATGAAAGTGGGCATCGATCCCACCGGCGGAACCGATCCCTACGCGGGCACCGTGCAGTGGTCGGGCAGCGCCGCCCCCTACGACCAGTGGGCGCGCCTGAGCGTCTCTGCTGCCGCCCAGGGCGACACGGTCACCGTGTTCATGTTCGCCTCGCAGCAGGCCGGGCTGGCCCTGAACAACGTCTACTGGGACAAAGCGTCGTTGATCCGCACCAACGGCGTGACCGTCAACGCGTCCGGAACGCCTGTCGCCGCGACCGCCGTCCAGCAGCAGGTCGTCTTTACGAGCGCGCAGCCGCCCCAGACGGATGGCAGCATCATCCACACCGTGCAGCAGGGCGATACGCTTTCTGGCATCGCCTACGCCTACGCGGAATATGGCGTGACGATCCAGTCCATCGCGGATCTGGACCCGGTGATCGAGCCGAACACGCGCTTTTTGACGGTGGGACAGAAGATCATGATCCTGCCGCCCGGCTCGGTCGATCCTGAAACGGGCGATCTGCTGGCCCCCGGCCAGACGCTGCCCACCGCCGCCCCGACCGGCGCGGATACGACTCCGGTCCCCGCCGCCACCGATCCCGACGCGCAGAGCACGCGCATCCCGACGCCGACGCCCCTCAGCGCCCAGCTGCCCACCCCGACGCCTGCCCCGCAGGTGACCGCCACCCCGACCGAGATCCGGTCGATGGGCTGGCTGCGCCCGCTGCCGACCGTGCCGCCGCAGCCCATTTCGCGCGCGGAGCCGGTGCAAGAAGTCGCGCAGGCGATCACGGCGGCCGCCAGATGGCGCTGGACCTGGATGCCGCAACTGAGGAAGTGCTCGAAGTGGCCGCCGCGCCGACCGCCACCGCCACCATCCCGCTGGAGGCCGCGATCGCCACCGCCACGCCGCAGACGCCGCTCGCGTCTTCCACCCCGGCGGACGCGCTCGTGCTGCCCTCGGCCACGCCGCAGCAGGTCGCCGCGGCATCCGTCAACGACGCGACCACCGGAACCCTGTGCGTCACGATTTACGAAGACACCAACCAGAACCTGATCCGCGACGCAGACGAAGTGCCGCTGTCGCAGGGCGAGGTGAACGTCAGCGGCGAAGACGGCAGCACCGCCACGGAGCAGTATTCCGCCGCGGTCGATCCGCTGTGCCTCAATCTGCCCGCGGGCCGCTATACCATCGCGGCGACCCTGCCCGGCGGCTTCTGGCTGACCACCTCCGGCTCGGCCTCGGTTCAGCTTACGGGCGGGCGAGCCGCGTCAGTGATGTTTGGCGGCATCTCGGATCCGCAGCCGACCATCGCGCCCAAGCTCGTTTCCGACACGATCGATACCGGTGACGGCGGGGCCGCCGCGCCCGCGCTGGAGGACACCGCCGACGCGGATGGAACCAAGTCGCTGGACGACAGCATCCGCGACAACATTGGCCTGATCATGATCGGGCTGGCGGGCGTGATCGTCGTCAGCGGCGGCACGGCTTTCCTGCTCCTGCGCCGTCCCGAACGGTAGCCCGCGCCCCTTTCCGCAGCATAAAAAAACCCCGGCCCTCACTACCCTGGACCGGGGATTTTCTGTTGTGATGCGCAGACTCTTTTCACCCTGTATCGAACACGCTCGTAGGGGCAATTCATGAATTGCCCCTACCGCACCGCCCGACGCAGCACGCCAATGTCGATCGCCGTAGGGATAGGGCTTGCCCTACCCGGCTTTGCTGACAGCGGGCGGAGCAAGCCCCGCCCCTACGAAGGGGACGCTTTTTGATTTACGCCCTTCTCTTGCCTTTGTTTGAACTAACAACTACGAACTAACGACTAACAACTGCTCCCCACTCACTGCCTCGGCGAGCGCGACAGCAGCGTATACGCGAACCGCTCCGGGTCCGGCATAGTCCCCCACACCGAATAGCCCGCGCGCGGATCGCTGGCATCCACATACGCCGGATACGCGAAGTTCAGATTCCACAGCGTCATCACGCCCAGGTACGGCAGGCTCTGCCCCAGCTCGAACGCGCGCATGATGTAGTTCGCCTGCTGCTCCTCGTTGAGGTAGTTGAAGAACGGCTGCGATTCCGGCGCGACGGCGGGCGATCCGTCGCTCTTGTACAGGTTGTCGTACGTCGCCCAGCCGAACTCGGTCGCCCACATCGGGCGGGTCGTGTCGCCGTAGTTCAGCATGATGTCGTGATAGTCTTCCAGCGTATCGAGGAAGAAAAAGGTCGGGTGATCGTCGTAGCCCTGGCCCGAATTGATGCAGCAGCGCGCATCGGGCGGATTCCACGCGCCGTACGGGTGCACGCCGATGGCGATGTTCTGGTACACGTCGCTGGTCAGCCCGGCCTGGTACATCTGCCGCAAATACGTCCGGTCGTCCACCGCGTTCACGCCATCGTTGACGCCGGTCGGCGCGAGGCCCGCCGTAACTACCGTGATATTCGGGCCGTCTTCCGCCGCGCGGATCACGTTGTACGCCGCGCCGAAGTAGCGCATGTAGTCCGCGCCGCTCAGCGTGCCGCCGTGCCACTCGCGCATCAGGTTCGGCTCGTTCCAGATCTCGATCGCGGAAATGTACGACGCGCCCAGGTAGTCGGTGCGGATCTCGCCCAACATGCGCGTGATCATGCTCGACAGCGCGGACGGATCGCTCGGCGGGCCGTCTTCCTCGGTCGTGGAGCGCGCCCAGTCCGGCGCTTTGGCGATGCTCACCAGCACCTTAAAGCCGTTGTCGTGCGCCTTCTGCACGAACAGGCGATAGCGGTACATCACGTCGCTGAACTGGTTGGGCGTCGGTTCGAGGATGTCCCACGCGAACTGCAGCTTGACCCAGCGCATCCCCAGGTTTTGCGCGTGCCACAGCGCCACCTCGTAATCGTCCATCGAAATGTCGCTGTCGATCTGGATGCCCATCTGATCGATGCGCAGCGCGGGCAGCGGCGTGCCGCCCAGCGTCGCCGTCGGTTCGGGCGTCGGCGTCTCCGTTTGCGTCGGTGAAGGGGTCGGTGTGGCCGTTTCGGCAGGCGTGAGGGTGGCCGTCGGCGTCAGCGTCGGCGTGGGAGAAGGGCCGGGCGTGACGGTCAGCGTCGCGGTGGCCGTTTCGGTGGGCGTCAGCGTCGCGGGGACGGTCGGCGCGGCGGTTGTCGGCAGCGCAGTGGGATTCACGATCGGCCCGTACGAGCCGGGGGTAGGCGACGCCTGCTGCGCGACCTGCGCGCCGCTCTGTCCCTGCGCCCCAACCAGCACGTCCGACGCCTGCCGGGTATTTCCCCCGGCGGAGGTCACACCTTCGGCGGGCGATTCCGCGCCGCCACACGCCGCCACAATCAAACTGAGCGCGGCTAAGAGGACAACAATCCATACCGGGCTGATCCTGCGCACCATCTCACCTTACCCTTACACGTCCGGTCCAGATAAAAACCTGCCAGTGTAAAGGATAAGGAGGATAGCGGCAGACGGCAATAACAATTTCCGCTGATTGGCCTACGCTGTGCACCCGCACGCCAAACTCGCGGGGCGGATCGGGGCCGGATCAGCGCTCTTGATCGTCGAGACCCGGATATTAAACGGGTCAGAGGTCCACAGGCATTAAGTTAACCGCATTTCAGGGGAAAACAGACCGTCACGCTTTTCGTAGGGGCGATGCTTGCATCGCCCGTTGAGAGAAAAAACGGGTAGAGCAAGCTCTACCCCCACGGTTACCAGATTGGCGCTTTGATTTGTCGTCAGGGAAAGCGGTCCTGTTTGCTCCGTTAGCTTATGCCTATGGGTCAACAACCCGCCCCTACAAACCCCGTTGGGCGCTGCGCATCTCCGAAGGGCTGAGGGTCTTCCCCCAACGCAACCGCCCTACGGCGCGACCGTGATCTTGCCCAGTCGCAGCAGCCCATCATCGCGGTCCGGCACGCGCAGCCGCTCGAACGTCACCACGTCGTATACCGCCGCGTACAGAGTGTACGTGCCGGGATCGGGCAGCGTGAGCGTCTTCACGTCCCCGAACTGGTAATTCAGCGGCAGCGAGGTCGTCAGCAGCCGCCCGCCATGCGGCGGCGAATCGGCCTGCGCCGCGACGTTCTGCTGCTCGTCGAACGCGTACACCGCCAGCACGTACGAGCGTGTGATCGGTTTTTTGGTCGTCTGCCAGCCCATCGTCACGTCGAACGGCTGGCCCGCTGCGGCCTCCGCCGGGATATTCCAGCCCACCAGTTTCAGCACGTCGCCAAACGCGGTCGCGGGCTGGTCGCCGGGCAGACCCTCCGGCAGCGCGCTGCCGCCGTACATGATCGCGGGCTGCGCCAGCCGCAGGTAGACCGGATCGCCCTCGACGCCCACCGCCACCAGCGGTTGATCGCCCTGCCATTCCCGGTAAACGGACAGCAGCAGGTCACCGCTGACGCCGAGCGCCTCGTCGAAGCGCTTATAGGTCAGCCCCATGTGCTCGACGTAAATGCGCCCCGGCTCCCAGTCGCTCGTCAGCGTGAACGGGTAATTCACCGAGCCGATCTTGTGATCCTCGACGATGATGCGCTCCCCGTCGATCACGTACAGCAGGCCAAACGCATAGTCGATGTCCACCGGCCTGTTCAGCCGCCAGTAGAGCGTCACCACGTAGGGCGAAAACGGCGTGATGATCCCCGGACGGCTGTATTCGTCCTGAATCTCCCAGCCCACCAGCTCGATCGCCTCGTCGTACACCGCCCCGACCGCTTCGGCGCTGTCCGGCAGATGCCCCACCGTCGCCGCGCGCGGCAGGCGGCTTTCGGCCAGCGTGCCGAAGCCCAGCACCGC
>NZ_DAISHJ010000054.1:0-23299 GCF_036822615.1 Aggregatilinea sp.
CCTCAACTCTATCGTTCCTTTGCGCTATTTAACAAACACGCTCTAATGGCTTA
Organism: Aggregatilinea sp.; assembly: GCF_036822615.1. Classification (NCBI taxonomy): domain Bacteria; kingdom Bacillati; phylum Chloroflexota; class Anaerolineae; order Aggregatilineales; family Aggregatilineaceae; genus Aggregatilinea; species Aggregatilinea sp. Next base: position 54 of record NZ_DAISHJ010000054.1, read on the forward strand.
TGTGCTTGTGCTTCAGGTATCTCTTTCAGTGTCCTCTATCCGGACCGACTGAGTGAAACTACTGAGGTTGTCGCGGCGGCGCTAGCCTGTTGGGCTTTCAGTGTCCTCTATCCGGACCGACTGAGTGAAACGACCACAACCAGCAGATCGCCAATCTCGCACTCAAACTTTCAGTGTCCTCTATCCGGACCGACTGAGTGAAACCGGCATGTGCACCACCGACGAAGTGCCGAGCGATTGCTTTCAGTGTCCTCTATCCGGACCGACTGAGTGAAACTGCGCGTAGTGTGCCCAATAGTGCGCCTCAAGTTGACTTTCAGTGTCCTCTATCCGGACCGACTGAGTGAAACTCATCCATCCTGTGACCGGGTCGATTGGCAGCATCCTTTCAGTGTCCTCTATCCGGACCGACTGAGTGAAACGAATACGCGCGAGCAGCATCAGCAGTTACTCGAACTTTCAGTGTCCTCTATCCGGACCGACTGAGTGAAACGCACAGATCCGCCGGCCCGTGATCAAAGATTATGGGCTTTCAGTGTCCTCTATCCGGACCGACTGAGTGAAACCGCCGTCAGCGTCACGCCCGCCGCAATCGAGATGCCCTTTCAGTGTCCTCTATCCGGACCGACTGAGTGAAACCTGCCTGCGCGATTTCTTTCGTATCCAACTGGACCCTTTCAGTGTCCTCTATCCGGACCGACTGAGTGAAACCCATCACGCTTGGCACACGGACGTATACCTTCAACTTTCAGTGTCCTCTATCCGGACCGACTGAGTGAAACGGCGCGAACATTCTGGTTTGCGATGACCTGCTCAACTTTCAGTGTCCTCTATCCGGACCGACTGAGTGAAACCTCCGGTCTACACGCACTACAACATCACGAGCGTTCTTTCAGTGTCCTCTATCCGGACCGACTGAGTGAAACTCCGTCCGACTTCACCACCATTCCGCTCACCTCCGGCTTTCAGTGTCCTCTATCCGGACCGACTGAGTGAAACAGCGCTGTACATGGCGAACTAGCGTCGCGGGTCGTCTTTCAGTGTCCTCTATCCGGACCGACTGAGTGAAACCGCCTTCAAGCGGGTCTTTTAGTTCCAGACAGGACTTTCAGTGTCCTCTATCCGGACCGACTGAGTGAAACCGGACGCCTTCGACCGCCCGCTGCTGACCCTTCAACTTTCAGTGTCCTCTATCCGGACCGACTGAGTGAAACCACGATCACCCCGTTTACCACCTTCGATCAGGATCCTTTCAGTGTCCTCTATCCGGACCGACTGAGTGAAACGCTGGCGTAGGACACCGAATGGCGCCCGACCATCCTTTCAGTGTCCTCTATCCGGACCGACTGAGTGAAACCGATATCGCGGATCGGCTGGACTTGTTCGCCGGCCTTTCAGTGTCCTCTATCCGGACCGACTGAGTGAAACGCGCCTTTTGCGCGGGGTGCTTGAATGCTCTTAAACTTTCAGTGTCCTCTATCCGGACCGACTGAGTGAAACCCTGGCACTTTTGCGACCTCTCCGGCAGCAACCACTTTCAGTGTCCTCTATCCGGACCGACTGAGTGAAACCCTTTGCCAGAAGCTACCCGAGCAGATGGGTGGCTTTCAGTGTCCTCTATCCGGACCGACTGAGTGAAACATCGCCCGGTAGACCATATTTAATAGGGTTCAATCCGCTTTCAGTGTCCTCTATCCGGACCGACTGAGTGAAACGCACGGCTACACATCGGATGACTTTTATGATTGGTGCTTTCAGTGTCCTCTATCCGGACCGACTGAGTGAAACCGTTTCTTCCTCTCTTTGTGGGGTGTCCAGTGCGTCTTTCAGTGTCCTCTATCCGGACCGACTGAGTGAAACCTGGGCGTGCGAACTACGCGGTTCGAGTTGGCATTCTTTCAGTGTCCTCTATCCGGACCGACTGAGTGAAACAAGGCGGTGGTAGCCGCCAATGACGCCAGCAGCATGCTTTCAGTGTCCTCTATCCGGACCGACTGAGTGAAACCTGTGTACACCAGCACGGTACACACGGGTGCGACTGCTTTCAGTGTCCTCTATCCGGACCGACTGAGTGAAACCGACCGCGTGCCGGCACGAGATTGCAATCGCACTGCTTTCAGTGTCCTCTATCCGGACCGACTGAGTGAAACGTACGTTCCCTGTGCGTCTTGCACCCACCGATTTAACTTTCAGTGTCCTCTATCCGGACCGACTGAGTGAAACTTAGAGACGTGGGGTTTGCAATGGCCGCTTGTGACTTTCAGTGTCCTCTATCCGGACCGACTGAGTGAAACACACGGTGTCTCCGTGGATGGAAGAATGAGATGACTTTCAGTGTCCTCTATCCGGACCGACTGAGTGAAACGAACCTGCGCGCGGGCTGGCCTAAGCTGTCCGAGCTTTCAGTGTCCTCTATCCGGACCGACTGAGTGAAACCCTGGGCGCTTAGGTAGGCTTTCCATTCCTCATCCGTCTTTCAGTGTCCTCTATCCGGACCGACTGAGTGAAACCCGCCCGCGCCTACGTAAGCAGCTTTGGATTGGATCTTTCAGTGTCCTCTATCCGGACCGACTGAGTGAAACCTAGCCACACAAAGCGAGCGGCGCGTCCTGCCGGCTTTCAGTGTCCTCTATCCGGACCGACTGAGTGAAACTCACGGCTGCGAACTTCGATGCGCAGGCGGCACTGCCTTTCAGTGTCCTCTATCCGGACCGACTGAGTGAAACAGCACAGTTTGACACTCGCCGGGAGTAATCCAATCCCTTTCAGTGTCCTCTATCCGGACCGACTGAGTGAAACACAGCCTTTCTACACCGCTCCGCAGCACCTAGATCTTTCAGTGTCCTCTATCCGGACCGACTGAGTGAAACCCCATTACGCCGAACGCAAAAACAGGGCATAAATGACCTGATTGCACGAATCTGCCCCTGGATGGCCATTGTAGAAGGTGGGTTCGACGCACATGCTCAGAAAAGTGCTCCCTAATTCGGTGCTGAAATGAAACTCGGTTGATGTCACGAAACCACGCCGAGTTTCATTTGCAGAGATCCTTAAAATACGTCGTTGCAGAAACGGCTGTATTGGCACGTTCTGCATTTGCCGGGCTGTGGTGCAGGGGGTGGGCAGCGTTCTTCATCCATCATAGCATGAAGCTCAGCAAGCGTAGCCCGCAGTTTTTCTTCATCGCGGCGTGTGAACCTGATCGGGTGATATTCCTGTGTTGGGATGCTGTAGATATAACAGGCCAATACGGGGAGAGTAGAATTTTCACTAAGGCAGAGATGGTAAGCGCCTATTTGGAGCTTCCAATAACCGTAATCCTTCTCGGTGTCCTTGTAATCGATCAGGTAGAGACCCTCCGTCGTCTCGACTACTTCATCGACTTTTCCCACGATCTGGTACGTGGGGCTGAATACTGTGACATCAAAATGACGCTGCCCCTCGACGACTACATGCAGTGCATGTTTACGCCGTCTCATGCGCGCTTTGACCTCGGCTTCTGCTTCAATCCCCATGTGCGAGAGGCCTGTCTCACGATCGATCCCCATGCAGAGGGTATAAAAGCTGATGCGCGGACAGTAAACATAGTTTTTCAGCTCATTGATGCGAAGATACGTCGAAAGTACTTCCGCATCCGGCATCGAAGTCATAGTTTGCTCGCTCCCAGTTCAACTCGCTTTTCCCAGTCATCGGCTGCGACCGGGATCAGCGTGACCTGTCCTTCTTTCGATAGTGGACGCAGCAGTTTGGCAAGCTCGCGGAGATGTGTTGGTTTGACCAGCCCCGAAAAGACGCTGTACTGGTGGCGGTCCAGGCCGTAATCCAGACACGTGTCACTGACTTTTTTGCGCGCCTTATCATCGCTGATGTCGTAGACGACGATTACACGGATCATGTTATCCTCCCGTGTAGGACAGATAAGGCTGCTCGCCGCGAAGCGCCGTCGCCAGGGCGCGTGCCTGAAGTTGAATGATCGAGCGGAGCTGGTAGCGTTTTTTCTGATAGACACCCTGTGCATTCAGCCGGGATAGAATGTGTTTTGCAAAGCTCTTGCGGAATTCACGTTCCATTCGGCCATCGTCCTCGAAGCGTACCTCGTAGTGCCGGTTGACCAGTCCTATCACCGTGCGATCTACAACAGGCGCACGGAATTCTTCGATCAAATCAAGCGTCAGGCTCGGCTTACCGGGGCGGTCGGTGTGGATCAGGCCTGCATATGGTTCCAGCCCGGCGATGACCAGCGCATTTTGCACTTCGCCATACAGAATCCCATAGCCGTAGTTCAGCAGGCAGTTCACCGGATCAGTCGCATGGCGTCCGGTGCGACCCGACCACTGGTATTCGTCCGGTATCAACGCGGCAACGGCGCTCCAGTAGAGCCGGGCGCACTGTCCCTCGATACCCATCAGCTCTGCCCGCACATCTCCGATGGTTTCCGCGCGGATTGCGGCAAGCCGGTCCGCATAGGCCAGCAGATCGAAGCTGGACTGCTGCAAAGCCGGCGCGACGTCTTCCGGTTGGCGACGTGCGAGATAGCGGAGATTAGCCGCCTGACTTTTGATTTTGCCTACGCCGATTTGCAGCGCGACATCCACGCCGATCTGGTTGTTCATCGCGTCGAGTTGGTGGCGGCGTGTGGTGATGACGGTGGTCAGGTTGGGCGAGAGTACGCTGGCGTAGTTGCCGCCGAAACTGTCCACGAAATGCACGGGAATTCCCGCTTCACAGCAGGCGGCGAGTGCTGCTGCACTCAATGATGCCGATCGTGTGTGAATCTGGACGCTGCGGAGGTGCAGCAGCGGTGCTTCCGCGATGCGCTTATTGTTGACATGAACTCGCAGACGTTTGCCATGCAGCCCGACGAATGCGCCATACTCACTTACAATCAAGTCCTCGACAATGGCCATATTCAGCTCCTTGAAACTTATGCGGATTGCCAGTGTCCTTTATCCGGACCGGACTGTTGAAACCGCAGTTGTACAGGATGGCGCGGGTCGTCTGGATCTTTCAGTGTCCTTGATGCGGACCGAACGGGTGAAAGGCCTTTACCAGATGCTACCCCTGCCGATGGGTGGCTTTCAGTGTCCTCGATGCGGACCGAACGGGTGAAACAACTATTGGAGCGATGAGTATTACGACCATTTGGAACTTTCAGTGTCCTCGATGCGGACCGAACGGGTGAAACCTAGCCGTGCGCAGGGCGTTTTACTCGCCGTTCATCTTTCAGTGTCCTCGATGCGGACCGAACGGGTGAAACGTTCCGCCGTAGGCAGTTCGCCACCACCAGCACCGCTTTCAGTGTCCTCGATGCGGACCGAACGGGTGAAACTTCACCACGCGGCAGCGTGCTAAGGTCGACTTCGGTCCTTTCAGTGTCCTCGATGCGGACCGAACGGGTGAAACAAATACGACTACGTAGGCCAGCGCTTTTACTTACACTTTCAGTGTCCTCGATGCGGACCGAACGGGTGAAACCTAAGCTCGCCTGGCTGACGTCTGACGACACACCCGCTTTCAGTGTCCTCGATGCGGACCGAACGGGTGAAACCCCGCCACACCAAACAGAAATTCAGGTCAAAAATGACCTGATGCCGTGATTCGGGGCCGTGACGGCCATTGTAGCAGGTCGGATTTTGACCATTTCGAGAAAAATGGAACACCGCCCCTGTCTAAAAATGAAACTCGGTTCGTGTCACTCAACAGTGTCGAGTTTCATTTCGGTGACCAATTCATGTTTCCCAAAGGACGAGTGGCGCTAACGTTAGCGCCACGCGTAGCGCAGGCGATACCACCCGCAACCCTTGACCGTGTTCTTGCCCACCTGTATCGCTTGACCCAAAACCAGCCACGGCAGCACTCGTGATAGATCACCCTCATAGACGGCGCGCCCGGCAAAGCCGCTGGTCGGACGCATCGCTCCGTCGCGCCGCGAACCTGACCACATCTCGATCCAGCGCGTATCGTTCTCGGCCAGCGTGACGCGTTCCGCATCTGCCAACAGATCCTTGAACGGAACCCAGACCGGCGTGTCCGTGTAGACCTCGCTGATCACACGGATACGTTCCAAAAGCCGCTGGAACCAGGGCTTGAACTGCGGCTCGTGCACCAGATGTTTCTGTTCGACGATGCGCGTAGGCGTCAGAAAATCGACAGCGATGCGGTCTGGTCGAAGCATTTCCGCCAGCTTGACATAGGCGGCTTCGCCCGGTGCGGTGCGCAGATCGCCTAGCCTGTGGCCCTGTCCATCCAGCAGGGGCGTGGGCTGATAGGTGATGGGATCGAGCAGATCGATCCGGTCCAGTGTGAACCGGTTCCGCCCGCGCCCCAATCCGATCTGCTGCATGGCGTTCAGGGCGGACAGGACCATTGGAAGCTGATCCTGCCCGCGCCCGTAGAGTGACACACCGAAGGACGTATCACGCACGCCAGCGGTTAATGGCGGTCGGATGGCGATCGGGCGGGGAACATCCTTGCCCCCGCTCGTCTCGTCGTCTTCCAGCCGCAGCAACCACGCCGTCGGGTTCTCGTCCACGTCTTCCCGCGCCCGCACCGCTGCGCCGGTATCGTACATGGTGCGCAGCGTCTCGTAGAGCGCGCCCCGGATGCTGGACCCAGGGTTGGCGCCAAAGTCAAGCGGATAGGACGCGGAGATATGCACGTCCAACAGCGTCAGTGGGATCATGGCTGCGGCTCCACTTCATAGACGGTGTGATTGAAACCGTGATGCGCTAGCTGGTAGGGCAGAATGACGTTGTAGCTGATCCGTCCGCCATCCGAGCGTGGACTGCCATAGACGGAGACGTCCTCGAATGTTGCATCCGATCGCATGTTGTCCATGCGCTGGAGGAAGCCGAACCCGAGCGTTTCCGTTGGGTGGCACAGATCGATATAGCCCTGCGCCGTGCCGGGCGGATCATCGAGCAGGCGGTGTCCCACAAACTGCATAAAGCTGCCCTTGCGCCCAAAGTAGTTGATGGACGGAAGCATATACACGATTTCATCTGTGAAAGCGGCATCCGCCAGCCCGAAAGCGAGTGAGAGCGATCCGGCGTGAAACACATACTCGCGCTGCGCGATGGTCTGGTTCCAGATTTCACCCTTACCGCCGGGTCGCAGCACTTTCTGGAACGTCCGGTTCACGGCGACCGCAAACGGCACATGCAGCTCGATTTCCAGGTCGCGCACCAGCGGAAAGCGGTCCACGCCGTAATCCAGCCCTCCATAGCGAATCAGGCGATCCAGCAGCGCCATCTTGATCGCATACGGCGTTGGCACGAGCAGCGACTTCCCGCCGCTGGACGTGGTATTGGATGGTCGCAGCCCGAATGCTGCGACCGGTTCGTAATCGACGACGATCCACATGGCTTACAGCCTGCGGTACTGGGCGGGCGTGACCGTCTCCACCACGTCCGCGATCTGGGCCAGCAGCCCTTCCGATCCGGCGAAAGGCAGCAGTGACACGGCATTTTCGCCGTGGATGCGGTTCACCAGCCCGGCGATGTCGTTTGCACGATGGATGAAATTATCTGCCAGCGGGCTGATCAACGGCGCTGCTGCCGCTGAGGTCGAGACGCTGACGAAGCCTTCCACATCCACTACATGCGGGAGCTGTGTGGAGGTCAGCGCGCCCTTAGGGTGCAGCACGGTTTGCACCAGCGCCATCAGCGCCGCGCGGAGCCGTCCGTCCCGGTCGGTGACGAAATCTGGGTAGTCCTGCGAAGCGTCGTTAAAGCCAATGGCCGCCACGTCCAGGTGCGCGACGAACGCATACACACCGGACGACGCAGGTCGGTTGAACACCATCTGCCCAATGTTTTCGCCCTTTTCGGCCAGGGCTGTTTTTTTGGTGTCTTCGTCCGAATCGCGGGTGGCCTTTGTGCGCGTCAGGCGGGTGATCGCGTGGCGCGCATGCAGGAACTCCTGCACTTCGGTGATCTCCGGCAGGCCGACCGTCCAGCCGAACTCAATGGCCGATTTACGCTTCACGGACATGCCTTCGCCCGTGATCATAATGCCACACACGTCGTCTACGGCGCAGGTCAGCAGCCGGTCGATCACTTCATCGACGGCAGGCTTGCCCTTGAGGAATTCCCGAAAGTCCGCGTTGCCCATCATGCGTGCCGGGTCGAGCGCCTGACACGCAGGGCACACATCCAGGCCGAGATCGAGCGCCATGTCGCGGAAGGCATCGGCAAAAATGTGCTTGTTCATGTCGCCGGAAATGGCATTAACGGTCGAGCGCGCGTAGGTTGGCGTGCCGTCTTCGGTGGTGGCAGGGGTGACGATGCCTACCTGCCGGGTCATGAGGCGGTTGCTTTCGTTGCCTTCGTTGTTGAGCGCGTGCATGTCCATCACGACGCGGCACGCCAGCGACAGAGAAGTGATCGGGGTCGTCATTTGAAAGGCTCCTTATAGAGTGTCCTTAAGCACAAATTCCTGTTTCGGTCCTGCTTGACTGCTTCGACCTACTGTTCTTTGCGTGTGAAATTGGATGCATAGCCGCTGGCGACGAGCAGGCTGGCAACCACGCGCGATCCGTATTCGCTGACCAGCGCGATGACGTCGTAGAGATCACCTTCGGTGATGAATGCGCGTTCCTCGCCGGTAAGGGCCTGAACGTTGCTGCTTTCGCGCATGTAGTCGTGCACGAAACTGCCGAGATCCTCGATGAAGTGATCGGGATCGTGTGCCCGACGCAGCAGGTCATCGCCCAGGCCATGCCGCACCTTGAACGCAATCTGTTGGTTCTTCACATCTTTGAAATAACGGAGCTGCACGGTGCAGCTTCGGATCGCGGTGGCGACACTGCGGAACCCGGTGTTTTCCAAAATTGGGCGATAGTCTTTGGCTTGCGGATTGTTCATGAGCGTTTTCTCCAGAAGTTCGACGGATACATGGGCCATCCAGGGACTGTCCACCATTTTGTTGAAGCGGTGCTGGCTATAGTCGATTGCGAATGCGATCCAGTCTTGGGCGTTGCCCAACGTCACAAATCGCCGGTAGCTGGACAAAATTTCCAGTTCTTCTGCATAGTCGCCGCGTATGTCCTCGATCAGGTCGCGGTGACCGTCCAGCACACTACGCGCCTCGTCCAGCGCGGCAGCATCGGCCTTGAGCGGCAGCCACGCGGGCAGGGCGAAGGTCGTCTCATCAAACGGAACCTGCGTTGAAATGTTTTTGTAGTAGTAGCCGACCAGCCCGCTGATCGCATTGATGTCCGGCACATCCCAGGGTTTTGCGTTCTCTATAGGCATGTTGTCGCGGTAGTGTTTGATCATGTTGTCGTAAAACGCGATCTGGCTGAGGGCGTCGATCTTGGCGCGCGGCATGAAATTGGAGTAGTCGTACAGGTGGCGGATCGCGTCCGAATTACGGTAGGACTGCATCGTGTGCTCAAACGCCGTGAACGCGATATCACGCGGAATCGGGTAATAGAGCAGGGCGTCTCCGTCTGCGTTGAACGGCATGGCCGCTGTCATGTACCCTACGAAGGCCAGGTAAATGTCCAGCCAGAAAATATCGGGCGTGCCGGTGTTTACGCCACGTGCGCCGCTGACTGTATACGAGCCCTGCGCTGTCGTCGGAGAAACGATAGACAGAGCGCTCACGTCGGTCTGCGCGCCATCCCAGCCGAAGATTTGAAAACCTGATGGATCAAGCTCCGGCTTAATTGTGTCGCGCCACTCATCGCGTGCAGCCTCAAGATCGTTCGGGAACACGCCATAGGTGCGCAGAATCAGATCCAGCAGCGCCACGGCCTGATCACCCTGATGTGCGTGCCACGCATGAACGACCAGCGGATAGCCGATGCGCATGGCCGAGCCTTTTCCGAAGTACGAGCACAGGTGCGCCCACAGCGGGTAATCACGCGGGCGCTGCGGCAGATCGGTTTCCTCGCGCGTTTTGCGTTTGGTTTGTCGTGTCTCATCGACCTTCTGCTTTTCGGCCCCATAATCGATCACATCCTGACTGGGGAAGCGTTCAGGGATGTATTTGCGCAGCACTTCTTCTTCTGGAACACCGCTTTCTACCTGTTTTTTCTCCCCTGCCGACAGCGGTTTGAAAATGGCGGGCAGCAGCACCGGCAGACCGTGCTGCGCGACATACTCCAGTAGATCCGTCGGGGCGCACCCTTCTGCTACCAGCGCATACGTGCTGCCTCCATCTACGATACGCACATCCAGGCTCGTGCCGGGATCGGCGAGCCGGTAGAGTAGCGACGCCAGCCCATACGCGACCAGGGTCGAGCGCATCTGGTCGGTGTCTTTTTCGACATACAGAATGGTATCGGCCATCAGATCCTTACCTTTCATAACCGGAAACCAGATTTGACGTGCGATACTGCCGCCAATAATTGCCGGAACGCTGGTCGGCCAGGCGCAGCGTGCGCACGAAGACGAAGTACATCAGCGCGGCGTTGTAACTGCTGCGGCTGGGCGCGATGCGCTCGGCATATTTGCTGAGTGCGCTGCTGCCCCGTGCAAAGGATGCACAAAGTGCCTCGAACCACCGTTCCGCCTCGTCGCCGAATCCGAATATTTCCAGCGCGCGGCGAAAGGAGGCTTCGCTGCCCGGCGTAAGCCGGAATGCCCCTGCGTCCTTCACGTCCGGCGTATGGTGGCGCATGATCGCGCCGACCGTGACCGCCATCCAGAACGCATCGCCGCCTGTGGCGTCCCACAGCACCGGCAGGCATGCTTCCGCGCTTTCCCCGGCGTGATTGCCGCGCGCGGCATGCTTGAAGCCCTGCTGCAATTCGCGCTCATCGGCGCGAGCACCGTCAAAATCGGTGTGTGCCAGCGGATCGGGATCGTTCGTGGGCAGTGTCACAGGGAAACGCTGGGAGCGGCGATAGTTCTGCCATGCGCGCGACCATGCCTGCCATGGGAGGTTGAGCTTGCCCACATCGTGCAGAGCCAGGGTGAGCCGCAGGAGCCGTTCTGTCTGTGCGAAGTCCGCGTCCACTCGCGCGCACAGGCCGCGCAGGGGATAAAGCACCTCGTCGTGCAGAGGGGTATAGGCGCGCTCGCGGGATTCACCCCCGATCCGTTTTTCTGCAGTGCGCCGCATGGTGTAAGCCAACTGTAAGCCGTTGAGGTGTTCGTGATAGCGCTCGGCTTCGTAGGCGATCTTCTCCACGTCCCTGCGGGGGCTGACCGGAGATTCTTTGGCGGGTGTGCTGCCGGGAGACAGCATCAGGCCGAGATCCGCCGTGTAGGTGACGGCCTGAGGGTGCGCAACGAGCATCCGTGCGGCATAAACCTCTTTGCTTTCGCGCAGGCCATTCCATTTATACAGCGAGGTGTAGTCGTCCACCGTCTGATCCGTACCTGCACAAAACAAAAACGGGGCGTCGATGTCCTCCGGCTCGGGCATTCCCGCAAGTGCACGCTCGATCTGGCCTTTCGAAAGGGTGATTGCTTCCCGCTGCCAGGGCCTGGTTGTCAGGATCTCATCTTCGTCCGGCCTGGGGTGGATGTAGAGCGGCACGGTGTTTACTTTACGCTCGCGGATCAACCGATCCGCCCAGGCTCCTTCGCGGCTTGCCATGCAGTGCGCGATGTGGTCAATGCGCTGGTTGATGTTTGCTTCCAGGTTGGTTACGAATTTCTCGTCTGCTTCTTCGTGGGCGATTTTTACCAGTTGCTGCTCTTCGGAAAAGCCCATGATCTGGCCGTTAAATGCTTCTGAGCGCAGTGCGTTCCACGTCTTACGACAGATGTCTTCCTGGTCGTCGTCTGTGTAGGGCGCATAATTGATTTCGCCCTCGTCGTAGGGCTGAAAGACAAAAACGCGGCCCTCGCCCTCCCAGCGCGCGCAGCGCCCGGCGCGCTGGATCAGGCTGGCGGCGGGCGCGCATTCGGTGAACATCACCTCGCTGCTGATATCCAGCCCAACTTCGATCACCTGCGTAGCGACCAGCACGGTCCGGCCTGCGGATTCCTCCTTGCCGAACTGTTCCCGCGCGAAGTCTTCGACCGCCTGGCGATCCTCGCGGTAGAAACGTGAATGCAACAGGCGGCAGTTCATATCCTCCCCCAGCGCCGATTTCAGATCGCGGTAAAGTCGTTGGGCACGGTCTACCGTGTTGCAGATACACAGCACACGCTGCGTGCCATCTATGCGCTCGATTACTGCCCGCGCATCGAGCGCACCGTCTTCTGCGTAGAACGTGCGCTGGCGAGTGGTCAGGGCGGGGATGTCGTGGAACAGCCCCCGGTCGAGCGGCGTATCCGGATCGTCGGCGATCACCTCTGCGCCGATGACGCGGCCAATTTCGCGCAGAAACACCGGCGAGAAGGTCGCGCTCATCAGGATGAAACGACTGACGCCCTTCAGCATTTTGAGCATTGCTACCGTGGTTAGCATCATCTGGTCGCGCGGGTAGAGGTGGAACTCATCAAAGACGAGCGCACTGCCGATCATCGCGCCCGCGTTGATGTTGTCCAGGCGTTTGGGCAGGCCGTAGGGGATATTGAGGAACCCCGCTAGCATCTGATCCACGGTGGCAAAAACAACGTGGCCCTCGAACATCGGGTCTTCCGGCATATCGCCGGTTTGGATGGTGGGATGCCAGTGGGGGAGCCAGCCCTTTTCCTTCGCGCGTTTGCCGTATTCGTCCAGGAAGCCGCGTGCCAGCACGCGCATGGGGACGTTGTAAATAAGGCGCTGAGGATAGTTTTCGATCGGTTTGAGCTGGAAGCCTCTAATTCCTGGTTCGAGCGCGGCGCGCGTCTTCCCTGCGCCAGTCGGAGCCTGGATGATCAGATCTTGGCCCCCAAGGAACTGTTCACGCACGAGAGTTTGATAATCATATGGAGTTTCCTTAGGACTCATAGTACCACCTAGACTTGACCTAGAAAATGTAGTCGTTTGTTGTGCTGTTGTTCCCATACAGCCGCGCGGTTGCGTCGGCGTCGGCGGCGATACGCTGCCGAAGATCATCCGGTTCCAACACTTCTACATCCGCACCCCAGCCGCGAATCCAGGGCAGCATCTCCTGCGGCTCGGAGATGCGTGCCTGCCAGATGATCGATCCGTCCGGCTCAACCCAACTTTCCTGAGTGGGATGCCAGCGCGTTTCCTGCAGCCGTTGGTGCTGGCGGTTGTCGAAGCGCAGCTTGACGCGTACCGGTTCGCCATCTCCGACCCAGATACCCCAGGTGTGTTCCAGATAGTCTGTGATTGCCTTGCCTGAAGGCCGCTCGAAATGGGTTTGGAGTGGTGTTACAGCATGGATGCGATCGAGCTTGAGCGTGATCGGATCCTCGCTGCCGTTTGGGCGCCGCAATCCACCGATGAGATAAAACGCATCAGACCACACTGCCGGCTCGAACCACCACGGCGCGACGACGAGTGTCGAGTCGTAGTCTGCATTCGGGCGGCGGTAGCGGCATTCGATGTGCCGTTGTTCCTGCCAACAGCGCACCAGATCTACGAAGATATGATCCCTGTCGTCTGGTTTATCGTCCATGACGAGCGGAAACAACTGGTCGGCGATTTCCTCGTGAAACAGCGAGGCGATCCGGTGCAGCAAGCTTTTCACGAGCGGCATCCGGTGCAGTTCCGCGCGCACGATGCGACGAAGTGGCAGATACATGAACCACGCCTGCGCCAGTGACAGCCGGATTGTTGTGCGGTAAGCGGTATCGAGGCTGTATGCGCCGTGATCCTCGATGATGGGCACGCCATCCATCTCCAGGCGATTGAGGTCGTTGTAGACGGTGCGCTGGCTGACACCGAGCATCGCCGCAAGATCGGCGGTTTTTAACCCGTCGGGATGAGTTTGCAGCAGGGCTTCAAGGTCACGCAGGCGTTGGCGGGTATCATCCGACATCCGAGATCTCCTTCTTTATCCCCAGTTTAAGCAGAAGTGTGAACGAAACGTTCCATGTTGGAAAGAGTCAAAAAAGTTAGTAAAGCAAATACTATCTGCTAGGTTGGTTATAAGAGGGAATTGCCCATCCGCTTTGTGTCTACGTTATAGTCTGGCATTATCTTTTGCGCTACTGTCACAGGTGTCTCACCTGTCACAGCTTCTTTTTATGCAACTGCGCGTTCGATTTTTGCACTCATGGCGGTTGCTGTCACAGATGTCACACCCGTCACAAGTGTTCTTTTGCACAGTCGGTGACACGATTTTGGCGGGAGCGCGTTTTTTTAAAATTCCAGTAAATTTGATTGTCTTACCCTGTGACACTTGTGACAGTTGAGACAACAGGCAGAAAAATAGAGCTAATCACCGGTATGCTGCCGGTGATTAGCTCTATTTTTCTACGACCGAAAACTTGATGACGTCAGTCAGTGTCACAGATTACATTTCCATCATCGCCCAAACACCCCATCTTCAATTGCCAGAATCGCACTCGATTTCCCTTTACACGCCGCTGTACAGTGAGGTTATTTGCGCCTGGAATCAGGAATCCATCTTCTTTAAGCTGCATCCCTATTGCTACAGCGGAAAAATGCAGCGGTTGTATTTTGCTCACTTCCTTGTGCGCAATTTCTGGCAGCAGATAGATATAGGCTTCATCACGGTATCCAACGATTGTGCTTCCCGGAGATGCTTCGCGCGGGCGCTGCATGCTATCGTCAAGTATCACCTGACCGCCTGCTAGAAGCTGGCTAAGAAGGTCAATGAATATTTGGCTTGCACGTTCCTGGCGCACGGACTGTGCCGTTTCCAGAATGGCATCCTGCCAACTGGGCAGCAGATCATCAGCGTTTATGCTGGCTAGAAAATCGCGCAGCAGCCGGTAAACGGTGACCAGGACAGCCCAGTTCTGAATCACGCGCCCGGTATTGGCCATCGTAATGCCTGATGCTTTTAGCTTGTCGCGATAGCCCTGCACGCTGATCGCAAACTCGTGTGACAGCCGGCTCGGAAGATCGTGCTGCTCGACCTGCTGGGCGATCCAGGCGGCGAATCGGATGGTGAAGCCGGGCAGGGCATGCCGAAGCGCATCCGCGTGTAGCAGTGCCTCGCCGCCCGGATCGCGGTGCTCCCACGGCGGCACTTCCAGTACCAGCATGCGCGAGAGCACCGACGCTTCACCTTCGAGCACTGTCTCGCCTGTGCTGAGAACCGTTCCCCGGCAGGGACGTTCCTGGCGCACCCTAGAGTCGCGTGTTAACCGTCCACGTCCCATACCGCGTGAGTAGCTTTGCAGGAAACGGGTGAAGGTGCGCTCGTCGGCATAGATGTTTTTGTAGTCATCCACCCAATAGAGCGCATCTGCCAGGGGATAGCCAATTGTTTCAACTGTATTGATGGTGTCGCCCCACTGCGCAGGGGGCGTGTCCCGTGAAAAACAACCGTAGAAGTTGCTCATCAACGCGGCGATTTCCGATTTACCGCTGCCGTACGTCCCGGTGAGATGGATTGCCGGACGCGGTGCAGCCGCTGGGAAGAATCGCTGAACGATTGGCAGCAGCGCAAAGGCGATACACGTCGGCGCAAGCTGTTTCGGGAACACCGGGATAAGCGCCCGGAAAGCCGCTAAAGCAGTTTCGCAGGATGTATCGTGCAGCCCATAATCGCGCAGCCGTGTGTCCAATTCCGTTTCCAGAGGCGTTCCACCGAGGCCATCCGCATTGACGGAAACGCCCGGCGCGATATAGGTCCAGCGATCGTTGATTTGCGCCCACCCCATGAAGCGGTAATTGGTTCGGCGGGGGTACTCACCCGATAGGCTCAAGATCGCCGGGGCGAGGTGTTTGCCCATTCCAGCGCGAACGGTGAACGTTTCACCCGCGTGCCCTGCGATGAACCGGCGCAGCGCGGGTTCATCGCCGAACAGTTCACTGGGCACTTGCAGCGTGAACGTTTGTTGTTCGCTGCGGAGCTGCAGCGCGGCGATATGCTCACATGTCCCGTCATCATTGATTTGAGAGATACGCTCAGTGATTGTGCCGGTCCAGGCTGCAACAACTCTTTCCACCGGGCCGCGATAGGTGATGTGCCGGTAGATCATCTTATGCCCGGCTTCGAGATACTCTTCGTGCTCAGCGTAATCCTGAAGTCGCTCGCGCTCCAGCGCTTGCCGTGCCTGGCGATACTGGCGATCCAGATCCGTGATCCGCACCCCATCACCACACAGCGTTTTGAGCTTCTGGCGTTGGGTCGCCCAGTCAAGGGCATCCAGGTGTGCACAGGCTTTGACCGCTTCTGCGATTTGCTCCGCTGTCGGCTGCCCCTGTCTTTCCGCCGCTCGCTGTTGGTTGACCAGGGCGTGAACAAGCTGCTGGGCATTTTGAGACGTTGTCGGGAGCGGCTCGCGGCGTGGTTGGTGATACACGCTGGTGATGGTAGCGCGAGCCTCTCGTTCGCGCGCTGTAAGATTTTCGCCGCTGCTGCCGTCCGCGATGTGGCGCGGGATGAGTTGCGCTTCGGCTTCGTCCTGGCTGTATCCGGCGTCACGGAACTGACATGCAGCATCAAACAGGGCATGGTTCCGGTTGCCGTTAGCTGCCCCCTGGTTGAGATAATCGAGTGTCGCCCGTGGCAGAGGCGCACAAGCGCTGTCAGAAGGCATGTCCAGCCGTTTGAGAACCGGCTTCCCCAGCGTGCTGGCCAGCCATTCGAACGCGGATAGGGAGTATCGCCAATCCGGATGGAAGTCGATGATCGCGGCTGTTACGCCATTGCGTTCCGGTTTGGTGTTGATGGAGTCCGGCAGGCGCATCAATGAGGCGACTGACTTGGCATAGTCAGGATCCCCACCAACGGCTGCGAACAGCCCTTGTAGGAGGTTGCCGATATGCTGCCGCTCGGCGTGACTTTCCAGCGCGAACGGCTCACTGAGCAACCAATATGCGTGCCATCCTCCGCCGCTGTTCACGACGATCGAGGGCTGTGGCTCAAAGGTATGCAGCCTCGCCAGACTGACCGCACGGCGCTCCGGATCGTTGTCGCAGTCGATGTCTACCCACAACGCAGGGACAACAGCCGCCGCATCTGCAGTTCCCTTCTTTTGAGTACGTGGGCACGGTGAAAAGAAGATCCCGTAAGCGGATTTGTTCAGGGTGTCTGTCTGGCGAAGCACAGACGAAAGCTTTTTTTGCTCCCCGGTACGCGCCCACAAGATGCGAGCCTTTTCTGTTTCAGGCTGGATGCAGCGGAACTCCAGTAGTAGTTCAGAATCTACGCTTCTCAAGAGTGCCTTGAGAAACTCATGTCGGTTGGTAACGGGTTGTGAATCCGATGACGTTTTGTTATTCGCGTTTTTTTGTGACATACTTATCCCTACTTTGTACAGGGGACCCTTGAGCGGTTGTCGGCAAAAACTACGCGCTCTGGTCCTCTGTGTGTTTTCTGCGCAAGTTACAGGTCGAAAGACAGCTCCGGCTTGGTGTCCAATTTCCATTCTGGACCAACGTAACGTTCTATGAAATGGCGTGTATTCTGCTCAGTGAGTTCATGCAGAAGCCCGGTATATCGTGCTGTGATCATCGGATTTCATCCTCTTTCAACGCGCGCCGCAGTGCTGGTGAAGGCCGGAAGCGGCCATAGACACGGCGGACTGTTTGAGGGGCATCCTTGCCCTGTTTGCTTTGCATCGTCTGGCGAACAGCCCCGGCAGTGCGCATGTCCTGAACGTCGATAGACAGCGTTCCGAGATCGAACAGAATGATCGTTGCGCCTGGCTGGCACAGTTCCTCCAGCCAGATATCGCGCATGATGTCGAGCATTTCCGCGACATCGCGCTGAGTACGGTGTGGCAAACGTTGTGCGATGGCACGCACGGTTTCACGATAATTCAACGTCTCCTCCTCCATGTGACACTGGATGTAGCGCTGTTGGCTGAGGGTGTTCGCTTTTGATGCACTCCGGCACGGAGTGCGGTCTGTGGGACCGGCATGCCGAGCCCACAGACACAGGGAGTGCTGTGCACTCCCGAACCGGTGCAGGACGCTTGCGGCGCTGCACCGAGCCTCCACGGCGTATGAGTGGCGAGCGATTTAGCTCGCTACCAGGAACCGGAACAAAAGGTACGCTGCTGAGGCGTGTAGTGCGGTTCCTGGTCGGTTCGCGTTGCGAACCGGTGGGCGGCACTCCGCCCACACCTGAGGTGCTGATCGAGCTACCTAAACACGCTCGTTGAGTCGGGGTCACCATCGCGCGCCCTTGTTCATATTGGTTTCGCGCTCCAGCCGAATTTGTGTAGGCAGCAGACAGTTATTCTCAACGGTTACGCTATCGATGGGCACAGATATGGGCTGCATGACTGCGACGGTCTGGAGAAGCTGCTCAAGGTAAGCGGGCATGTCGTTTAACGCGGCCCGAATCCAGACCGTATCTTCATGCACCCGGCTTAGCTCCAGATCCATCGATGTGAGCGTCACCTTCTTCAGCCGCTGCTGGCGGGCTTTTGGACTGTCGATGAAATCTCGCATCACGTCGCGAATTTCCTCGCTGCGATCTCCATCCGGCAGGCTTTCCCACCAGTCCAGAACATCGGGATCGGTGTCGTAGTAAACCTTGAACGTGATGATTTTGAAGCGGCGTTTTGGTGGTTTAGGGCGTTTGGACATGTTGTCCTCCCTTTGCGGGGGTCGTACTCGGCAGACCGAAATGGCATACCGGTACAACCCCCAGGCACAGGTTTATCGGGCGGCGAACCGTGCGTAATTCAGATAACCGCGTGCGTTGGCGAGCTGCGCATCTTTCACGAGCTGTATTTGGGGGTAGGCGATGCTGATCTCTTTCGCCACCAGATCCGCGCCACCTCCGGACAGGTAGATCACGTCCACCGTCATACCCCGATTCCACTTCTCGCTCATCAGGTTCAGCGTCGCGCTGCGGAGTGGGGCGAGCGCTTCCTCTACCTCTGCCGCGTAATCGACAGGCTCCCCGCTGGCATGAAACACGCCGGTTCGCAGCACGCGGTCCACGATCTTGTAGGGCATCTTCTGCCGGTAATCACGTTCTAGCGCCGCCGCGATACGTTCCTGCGCTGTGAACACACCGCTCTCTGCGCTGCCACTTTCGGCATCCACATATTCGCCGTTATCATCCATCGCCAGATCGATGGTGTAGGTTCCAACGTCTACTACGCCGGTACGGATCGCCGTATGGCGTTGGTTGATCTCGCCATTTTCAGTCAGCATCGCTGCGTAAATCGTCCCGTAAGGCTGCGGCATGACCATGACCTGTTCCACATTGGCGACGATTTCCGCCGTATCGGTTCGAATCAGGTGTTGGCCGAGTAGGGCATTTTTCAATTCGCCGGCATCACGCATATGGTCCACTGGCAGTCCGGTTGCGATGCGTAGATGGATGACATCCCGGTTCCAGATGCCATGCAGCAGTTTGCCGATGGCGACCTTTGCCAGCCGCAGCCGGAAGGCATTGCCCATCGTGGATTCGTTCGCAGTGCGTCCGCGCAGCCGGAGCAGTTCGCCGGGCGGAAGCTGCGCCAGGGCCAGATCGCCGACGAACCATTCTCCCTCATCGTCGATGATTTGATCGCCGGGATGCCGCGTTGTGATTTCATCCTGCTGAAACTTAATCTCGCGGGCGTGGCCCATTACGGATGGAAACATGATGACATCGTTATCCGTGATGGCTTTGACGACGCCATATCCGATGTCCAGGCCGACCGTCATAACGGAACCGGGCAGGACAGAGGATGGAGTAGATTTACGCTTATTGGCCATTAGCTGTCTCCTCAAAAGCAAAGAAGCTGCCTCCATCGATCCTTGAGCAAAGGACCGTGGAAACGGCTTCTGGGCGAACGAACGTATGAGGCTGTGCGATCAGGTTACGTGACTGCCGGTCGATCCGCGCTGCAAGCAGCATATTCCCATCTCCAGAACGCCAAACCAGGACAACAATCTCCCTGGTCTGGCCCTCTGTTCATGGGCATCAACGTGACCACCATGCCGGAAGGCGAGCGCATCGCCTCGCGCGGGTGGTAAGCACGGCTCACTTAACGGCGCATTAGAGACAAGAAGGGCACATTTGCTGCGGCAGATGTGCCCTTGTTTTGTTAATGGCCCATACCACCGCATTTCAAGAGAGTTTTTGCGCGCGGCTGTCCCACTGCGGAAAATTGAATTGTTCCCGCATCGTAATATAACCTACGAGGGACGAAGGCAGGTCGAGATGCCTCAACTGACACTGGATGCCATCCAAAGCCGGGCAACCGCCCAGAGCTTCACACGCGGCAAACAGTACTACCAGGACGGTGCCATTTACAACACCACCCGGCGCGGCAACGAGCTTGAGGGGTGGTGCAGCGGATCGGACTATTCACCGTACCGGGTCCGCGTCACCCTGACCGCAGACGGCTTCGTTGGCGAGGCGTCGTGCACGTGCCTGTACGACTGGGGTGGCGACTGCAAGCACATCGTCGCCCTACTGCTGACATACCTCAACAAACCGCAGTTGTTCGAGGAGCGCGAGCCGGTCAAAGATCTGCTGGAAAGCCGCACCAAAGAGCAGTTGATCGCCCTCATCCGCCAGATGATCGAGCAATACCCCGACTTGCAGACTCTTATCGACCGGCCCTTCCCGGGACAGCAGCCCGCTAACCAGCCGGTCGATCCGAAAACATTCCGGCGCGAGCTGCGGCAGGCATTCAAAAACGCCAATCCGTGGGACGACGATTTCATGGCGGACCGCACGCTGTCGTCCATCATGCGGGCTGCCCAACAGTTTCAAGACGCGGGTGACTGGCGCAGTGCTTGCGCGATCGATCAGGTCATCGTCGAAGAGGCGCTGGATCACATCGACGAGCTGATGGACGATGAAGGACTGTTTATCGAATTGATCAACCAAGTCCTGGACCGTCTGGCAGCCAGCTTACGGCACGACGAAGTGGCTCAGGACGACACGCTCCGGCGATCCATCCTGGACCAGATGCTGTATGCCTTCATCAAAGATATCGATTTAGGCGGGGTTGGTCTGGCTGAAGACGCCATGCCCGAAACGCTGCTCGCGCACGTCAAACGCGAGGAGCTGCCGGCCATTCGAGAACAAATCGAGACGGCGCAGCGCAACAAGGTGGAACAGACGTATAGTGAATGGGGCGTTGAAATTTACGAAGAGCTGCTGGTGCAACTCGACGCCCTCGACAACGTCGATCCCGAAGTGACATTACAACGGCTGCGCGAGCAGGAAATGTACAGCCTGTTGTTTGAAAAGCTGCTCGATATGGGACGCGTTGATGAAGCCGTCGATGTAATCGAAACCTACCTCACGGGTCCGCATGAACGCTTCCAGACGCTGCCCGCATTGGCAGCGGCAGGGCAGGAGGACGCCGCCATACGGATCGCGCGCGAAACCATCGACAAGCAGTTCAACGATAGCATGACGCGCTGGCTTGCGGCCCGGTACAAGGCGCGGGGTGACCGCGAGGCTTCGTTCGAGCTGCATCGCCTGTGGATGCAAGAGAAACCGCACGAAAATGTCTACGTCGAGCTTAAGCAGGCCGCCGAAGCGGTCGGCAAATGGGACTCGGTCCGCCCGGCGGTGATTGAGGATCTGGAGCGCAGCAAGCAGTTTGACGTGCTCACGCGGATCTACCTGCACGACGAAGATTGGAACGCTGCGTGGCGCACGGTAGCTCGCGTGCCGGACAACGATTCCGCATGGTGGTTGGGGGAAACGCTGAAACTTCTGGTTGCCGATCGCTCGCGGCACGCGTTGCCGGAGCGCGCGATCCCCGTCTACGTCGATGCGGCACGGCGCTTGATCGATCAGCGCACCCGGAGCGATTACGCTCAAGCGGCGCAGTATCTTGAAATCGTACACGAGCTGTACGATCAACTCGATGACGAAGAACTGTGGCTCGACCTGATCGAGGGCATTCGGGAAGAGTTCCGCAGGCTGCCCGCACTGCAAGACGAACTCAACAAAGCCGGTCTGTAAGCGCGGACCCATGACACCGCATTAGGTCCAAATGCACAAAAACGGGGCCAATAAGTCCAAAGCCCCTTGAAGTGACCCCGCCAGACGGGTAAGATGCGCGTATCGTTTCGCACAGACCCGAAAGTCAGGGGAGCGTATGAACGTCGGCGTACTGGCGCTGCAAGGCGCATTCATCGAACACGAAAAAACGTTGCGCAGCCTGGGCGCGACCCCGGTCGAGGTGCGGCTGCCGCACGACCTGGACGACCTCGACGCGCTGATCATCCCCGGCGGCGAAAGCACGACCATCGGTAAGCTGGCGAACACCTACGGGCTGATCGAGCCGCTGCGCGCCTTCGCGCAGGAAAAGCCGGTGTGGGGCACGTGCGCGGGCATGATCTTTCTGGCGAAGGATATCGGGCGCGACCAGCCGATCCTGGGACTGATGGACATTCAGGTCAACCGCAACGCGTTCGGGCGGCAGGTGGACAGCTTCGAGACGGACCTGGACGTGCCCGCGATCGGTGAGGCGCCATTCCATGCGGTATTCATCCGCGCGCCGCTGGTGACGGGCGTCTTCGACGGCGTGCAGGTGCTCGCGGAACTGCCGGAGGGCGGCATCGTGGCGGTGCGGCAAAATCACCTGCTGGCGACCGCGTTCCACCCCGAACTGACGCCGGACGACCGCTTCCACCGTTATTTTCTGGAGCACGTAGCAGTGAGCCGCTAGCCGTTAGCGGTTAGCAAGAGCAAAAACAAAAATCCGCGCAGCACAGGCGCGGATCGGGACGTGTAGGGGCGTATTGCGATACGCCCCTACGGTTTTGTGACATTAGGTCGGTAGGGGCAATTCATGAATTGCCCCTACGCAACCTGTGTGTATGTGGTTACTCTCCTTCGGCGGGGGTGACGGTGAACAGCGTGCCCGCGCCGCGCCCGAAGACCTCCGGGAAGTAGAATGCGTACGCGTGGCTGGGCATGGTCTGGAACTCGCCCGGCACGCTCGCGCGCACCTGATAGGTGTAGACGTACGTGCCGCGCGGCAGGAAGTCCGCGTAGAGATTCACCTGCTCGTCGCGCATTTCGGTGTGGTCGAACAGCCACCAGCCCCAGAACCAGTGCGGATCGTAGTCCGGGCGGATGCTCGGCCCCTGCGCATTCTGTGTGGTCGTCAGCAGCGACGTGTCGACCGGTTCCGTCCCGGCGGGCAGCGGATCTTCCAGCACGAAGTAGTACACATCCTGCGGCAGCGTCATCGTGACACGCACCGTGATCAAGTCGCCTACCTGCGCCTGCGCGATCGGGGCCGTCGGGTCGTCCTCACCGAAGTACTCGCGCGAGACGGTGATGCCCCGGCTGATCGGCTCGGCTTCGCTCGCCAGCAGGCGCAGGG
>NZ_DAISHJ010000054.1:23309-32023 GCF_036822615.1 Aggregatilinea sp.
TAGGTGCGCGGTGTAATACAACACGCCGTCGCCCTCGCCCCGAATGACTGTCAGGCGGTTGGCCTCGTCCAGCAGCAGATCCTTGACCGCTACTTGAAGCGTCTGACCGTCGCGCACCGTCTCCGGCGTGACCGTGCCCTCGGTTCGCAGGTCGCCGTTGAGCGTCACCGCGTAGTCGTAGTTCCCTTCCAGCTCGCCGCTGGCCTTCATCCAGTCGGTGAGGCCCATCACGGCCCACGCCGTTTCCTGCGTGGTCTCCCAGTGATCGCCGTTCCGCGCGACCATCAGCCAGCGCACCACGTTGGGCAGCAGGTCATAGTCGGGCGTGACGCGCGTCAGCGCCGCCATCACGATGGCCGTGGAGCGCGTGTCGCTGCTCCAGTTCCACCAGTCCATGTCGGCTTCTTCCCAGTGCGCCCCGGTCGCGGAGACGATCGCGCCGCTCTGCAGGTCGCTGACCAGCGACGCGACGGCGGCGTTTTCAGGATCGAGCGCGTCGTAGGCCATCAGCAGGAAGCCGCGCGCCCAGAAGTCCATTTCCAGCCGCTGGGCCAGCAGCGCGTCCATCTCGTTCAGGACGGGTTCGCCGTTACGCGCGAACACGTAGAGGTAGAACGCCTGCCGGTTGAGCTGCCACGAGGGTGTGTCGATGCCGGGCCGGATGAAGTCGCCGCGCACGAAGTTCAGCGCGCGGTCGAGCATGCTCGTGTCCACGGCAAAGCCCGCGTCGCGCGCTTCGATCAGCCCCAGCGCCGCGTAGGACGTGATGTACGGGTTGCTTTCCATGCCGGTGAACCAGCCCCAGCCGCCGTCGGGATTCTGCTCGGCGGTCAGCTTCGCCAGTGCGTAGTCCAGCACGGACTTCAGGCTCGCTTCCAGCGCCGGATCGTCGATGCCGAGGTCGCGCAGGGCGCGGTAGGTCATGACGTTGGGCAGGAAGCGGCTGACCGTCTGCTCGATGCACTGGTGCTCGTAGTTCTTCAGGTAGTCCAGCGCGTCGATGGTCGTCGCGGCCAGCGACGGATCGAGCTGCACCGTCAGCTCGCCCTGATCCGCGTCGAGGCGCGGCGGCAGGCTGATCGCTTCCGTGCGCGATCCGTTCTCGCGCAGCACGCCGCCCGTGCCGACCGTATCCGGCGCGGTGTAGCGGTAGACGGGGATCGTGCCGTCCGGCCCGGTCGCCAGCGTGGGCTTGGATGCGTCCTGGTAGCCGTCCGCGCCGATGGCGATGAACGTCAGGTCCACAGCGGAGACGTCTTCGACCACGGCCACCCACTCGACGCGGGCGCGGCTCCCGGCCTCGATCGTTACCGACTGCGTGGCGTCGCTTTCCAGCGTGACGCCCGTCGATTGCAGCGTCGCCTGGACCGTCTGCGCGGCGCTGGTGTTGTTGTTGATCACGCTCGCCAGGGTTACGCGGTCGCCGACCACCATGAAGCGCGGCGTGACCGGGCGCACCAGCAGCGGCAGCGTGCTCATCACGTCCAGTTCGGCGTCGCCCACCAGCGTATCGGGCGTCAGGCCGCGCGCGTCGAGGTGCCACGTCGTCAGGTTGTCCGGCAGCGTCACCTCGACCGTGGCCGATCCGGTCTCGTCCGTGACTACGCGCGGGGCCCACAGCGGCGTTTGCTGGAAGTCCTCGCGGATCTCGACCTGCTGCTGCGCGGCTTCGTCCTCTGCGCCAAACGCTTCAGCGGCGGCTTCCATCACCATCCCGTCGGCGTTCATTGCCGTCGCGGTGGGCATCGCCGCCATCGGAACCGCGCCCGCAGCGGCGTCACGCTGCTTCTGCTGTTCGAGGATCTCGTCGGTCATCGAGTCCAGCAGGGAATCCAGCGCGACGGTGGTATACACCGCGTCGGACTGGTAGCCGTAGAACGTGTCTTCCAGCGAGATGCTGTTCGGCGGGGCCAGCGACAGGATCGCCTGATCCGTCAGCGTGACACCGACCTCCGCGCTCACCGGCTCGCCGTGCGCGTCGGTCGTTTTGACGTCGAACGTCACCGTGTCGCCCGGCTGCGCCATCGTCGCGGACGGCGTGACCGTCACGTTCAGGCGGCGGCTGGCCGGATCGACTTCCAGCCCGATCGTGCCGCTGCGGTAGTCGGGGTTGGCGCTTTCCTCGTCCACGCCCTTGACCACCACCACCGAGACGAAGATCGTCGGCACGTGGTCTTCGGTGATCGGCAGCTCGTAGATCAGCGTCGATCCTTCGACCTTCCGCACTTCGTAGCTCTGCACGCCGTCGCGCTCGATGGTCACCAGCACGGTGGACGCGCCGCTGAAGGGGATCGGCACCAGGATTTGGGCCGTATCGCCCACATTGTACAGTTCCTTGTCCGCCACGAGGTCGATCTGGCTGCTGGGCTGGCCCCACCACACGGTGCGGCTGCTGCCCGTGACCCAGATCTGCGTCGAAGCGGTGTTGAGGCGCTCGCGCCCGTCACGCACCTGCGCGCGGATCTGGAAGATGCCCGCGTTGGGCGGCGTGAAGCTGTAGCTAGCCGTGCCGTCCTCGCCCGTAACGATCTCGTCCGTCTGGACGTCGATCTCGGTTTGCGTCCAGGTGTACTGCCCGAACTGCCCCTCGATGGGCGTGCGCTCCCAGCGCTTTTCGACCACCGTCAGGGCGATCTTCTGCCCGGCGATCGGGGCGCTGTCCGGCGTGACGGCGATCAGGTCCACGCCGACCGGCTGGCCTTCGCGCCCGAAGTAACGATCGGTGCGCAGGCCGACGTACGCCTCGGCGGGGTGCGCCAAAACGCTGGTGCGCCCGGCGATGTACTGGCCGCTCTCGTCGTAGACTTCGCCCTCGACGATGATGTTCATCGGGCGGGTGGCGGGGGCGGTGGTGTTTTCCAGGGTCACGATCACCTGCCCGTTGGCGTCGGTCTGTTCCGTCCCGCTGCCCAGGTCCACCCAGCTAAAGTAGTCCTGGTCGTAGTCGGTGAAGCTGTAGCGCCCCGGCCCGGTGTAGTTGAAGTAGGCCGGTTCGCCGTGCGCGGTCCAGGTCAGGCTGGCGTCGCTCACCGCGCCGCCGAAGTAATACGACGCAGCGGCCACCGCGTTCAGCGGATCGCCCTGGATGATGCGGTCGTAGTCCGGCGTCACCTCGACCTTGTATTCCGGCGTGCGGAATTCCGCGATGGTGAAGCCGATCTGGCCCAGGTTTTCGCCGCCCACGCTCATGTAGATCGTGCCCTGGCCGATCTGCGCGTCGTCCGGCAGATCGACTTTGCCGTCGAACGTGCCGAACTCGGTCAGCGTCAGGTCGTCTTCGTACAGGATCTGCGATCCCCAGTTCACGTCGATGAGCACGTGCACCTGCTCGACCGAGGGACGCGTATAGGTCATGTCGTCGCGGGCGCGCAGCGCGCCCCGGAAGTAGACCGTCTGGCCGGGGCGGTAGATCGGGCGGTCGGTGTAGAGATACGTTTCCGTGTCGGAGGTGTACGGCTGGCTCCACGAATTCCACACGCCGTAGGCGTCGTCGCGCTGCGCGACCACGTAGATGGCCTGGTCGCTGGCCCCGCGTAGATCGACCGGCAGGCGCAGCGCGCCATCGTCCCCGGTGACGCCGTTCGCCAGTTCGACCCCGCCCGCGCCGTAGACCGTCACGGGGAGGTTGGCGACCGGATCGGCGCTGTTCATGTCGGTAGCCCAGATCAGGGCCTCGTCCGGCCCGCGCTTGACGGTGATGTTGGCCGTCACCACGCCGATTGCCATGTACTGCGGGTAGTCCTGGTTGGGCACGTCCGCTTGCAGCAGATACACCCCGGTCGGAAGCTGTCCGCCCTCGTCCGAGGCCAGCAGCACTTCGTCCACGCCCCACGGCGTCGCGCCGGGATCGAGCCGCTGCGTCCAGCGCCGCACGAGGTTTTCGTCACGCGCGATGGGCGGGCGCTCGTCGTAGTAGTAATAACCGCGCGTCAGGTCGGCCAGATCGTCCGTCCCGGCGCGGTACAGCGCGAACTTAACTTCGGGCCGCGCCGTGACGCTCATGGCGATGCGCGTATCCTCGCGGTAGGCGTTGGTGATCATGAACTGGCCCTGCGCGGGCAGCGAGGCGTACGGTTCGAGCGCGGCGGTCGTGAAGGTAAACGTGTAGTCCGTCTCGATGGCGTTGCCGTACAGGTCTTCCGCCCCGGCTTTGACCGTGATCACGTAGGTCGTTTCCGGCATCACGGCGAAGTCCATGTATAGCGAGCGGTTGCCCTGCGCGACGGGCAGCCAGTCCACGCCCTCCGGCTGCACGATCACCACCTTGCCGTCGAGCGTGTCCATGTCCATCGGGCTGCGGAAGGTGATGCTCACGCCGCTGCCCGGCTGGACGTCCTTTTCGTTGTTGCCGGGGTAGGTGCTGTCGATGCCGGGGCGCTTCACCGTGGTGAAGGTATACGTCACGCCCTGGCTGATCGTCGCCTCGCCGGACGCGCTGCGCGCGCTGTTGGCGAGGCTGAGCGAATACACCGACTCAATGTCGAGCAGGCCGTCCGCCTTAAACGTCAGTGTGCGGCTATCCTCCGACCATTCGAACGTCCCCGGCACGCGCTCACCGTCGTGCAGCAGCAGGAACGCTTCCTCGGTGCTGGCGTGATCCATCGGCTGGCTGAACTGCACCGTGACCGGCGCGTCGAGCAGCACGTCGCTTTGATTCTGCTGCGGCGTGATGCTGAGGATCTCCGGCGCGAGCGTCTTGAACTGCCACGTATACGTCTCTTGCAGCGTCGCCCCGGTGACGTCTTCCAGCCCGGCGGGCACGGTGACGGTGTAGGTCGTGCCGCCCTTCAGCGGCGCGGCGGGCGTAAACTGGTAGATCGAGGTGTTGACCCACTCGCCCGTGCCTTCCACCGCCGGATCGAACACCAGAGGATCGGGCAGGTCGTCAAGCTGTTCGGTGGAGAGCAGCGGCACGACGGGGCGGTCGAACGAGACGGTGATCGTCGCGTCCGCCATGACGCCTTCCGTGTTCGCCGCCGGGATCACCGCCGAAACTTCTAAGTAGCCAATGGTCTGCACAAAAAAGGTGTACGGATCTTCCAGCGCGAGGCCGTTCGCGGCCAGCGCGCCCGTGCCGATCTCGATAGTGATGCGCGTCGCACGCGGCCAGCCGCCGTCCGGCGCGAACTGCACCGTGCGCTCGTCCGTCCAGGTGAACGCGCCCGGCGTGGCCGGGGCGGTCTGCCATGCCGCCTCGACGCTGGCCGCGTTCATCGGCTGGTCGAAGGTCACGGTCACGGCTTCATCCACCGGCACTTCCTCGCCGGGATAGGGCCACACGTCGATCACGTGCGGCGGCAGCGCCTCGTCACTCTGCGCGGCAGCCATCGCCGCCACGCCGAGTAAGCCGATGCCCGCTGCCAGCGCGGCAAGCCGGGGCAGCAGCGATAACATGCGTCTCATAAGATCCTCCCATGTAGTTCGGGCCAGTCTTGCATAATACCAGGACGCGGCAGCCGCTCGATTTGTTCCGCCGCGTGGGAAAGTCGGTTGGATTTACGCGCATTATAGGGGCGAACGGCGGGGCGGGATAGAACGGCGCGCCGGAGCGGGGTACACTCTGGCGACTCTGACGGCGCACCCTTCACCGGAGGCTTCATGAGCGAGCTGACTCTGATCATCGACCCCGACCCTGACGAGATCGATGCGGCGGGCGTCTTCGTGGACGGGACCATTGCCGACCGTCCCTACCGCTTTTTGCTGGATACCGGCGCGGCCACGTCCAGCGTGGTCGAGGACGACACCACCGCCGTCTTCCCGCCCGCCGGGCAGCACCAGTCCTCCGGCGTATTTGCGCCCAGCAGCAACGACTTGATCGCCGTGCCGCGCCTGACGGTCGGGCCGATCGAGCGCGCGCCCTTCACGCTGACGCGCACCCCGCGCGACGCGCCCGGCATCAGCAGTCTGATCGGGATGGACGTGCTCAAGGATCACTGCTGCTACTTTCTGTTCGGGCAGAATCGCGTGCTGCTGGACGACGACACGGCCTTCAGCGCGGACGCGCCCCGGCACGATCTGATGTTCGACAGCAAGTTTCACCCGTACCTCATGGTGGATTTCGAGGGCGGCGCGCAGGCCCAAACGGTGTGGGACACGGGCGCGGCGCTGACGGTGGCCGACGCGGCCTTCATCGCGGCGCATCCGGCGCTGTTCACGCCCGCCGGACGCTCGACCGGCACGGACTCCACCGGGACCGACGTCGAGACGCCGATGTACGTCATGGCACGGTGCATCATCGGCGGCGAGACGTTCCCGGCGGTGCGCGTGGCGGGCGTCGATCTTGGCCCGGTGAACGCGATGATCGAGCGGCGTATGGATATGATTCTGGGCTACAGCCTGATCCGGCACGCGGACTGGCTGTTCGATTTCCCGCGCGCCCGGTGGGCGGTCACGCGGCGGGAGGCGTGATTCGTCCCGGTCCGCCGTTGTTACAATAGAAGTAGAGCGCAGAACGTCATGTTTCCCGAAAGGCACGGCTCATGAGCGCACGGCAGCATCCCGGTGACAGCGTGCTGTTCACCGATTACTACCAGATCACGATGGCCCAGGTGTATTACCGTATGGGCCTGCACGAAAAACAGGTCCAGTTCGATCACTTCTTCCGCAGCTATCCCGATTACGGCGCGCATCAGGCGGGTTACTGCGTCAACGCCGGGCTGGAATGGATCCTCGACTGGATGCGCAGCGCCCGCTTCGAGGACGGCGACATCGAGTACCTGCGCGCGCAGACCGGGCGGACCGGGACGCGCACCTTCGACGACGATTTTCTGGCGTGGCTGCGCGCCAACGGCAGCTTCGACGCCCTCAGCCTCTACGCGATCCCCGAAGGGCGCGTGGTGCATCCCGGCGTCCCGCTGACGGTCGTCCAGGGGCCGATGGCGATGGCCCAGATCCTCGAAACGCCGCTGCTGAACCACCTCAATTTTCAGACGCTGATCGCCACCAAAGCCAGCCGCATGCACCAGAGCGGCCAGGGGCGGCTGCTGCTCGAATTCGGGATGCGGCGGGGACAGGGCCTGGGCGCAAATGAAGGCGCGCGCGCCGCGCTGATCGGCGGGGCCGATTTTTCATCGAACGTGGCGATGTCGCGCGAACTGGGTTATCCGCCGAAGGGCACGCACGCGCACAGCCTCGTGCAGATGTCGATGGCGCTGGGCCTGGGCGAGCTGGGCGCATTCCGCGCTTATGCCGAGGCGTACCCGGACGACTGCCTGCTGCTGGTGGACACCATCGACACGCTGGAAAGCGGCATCCCTAACGCGATCGCCGTTTTCGAGGAGCTGCGGCGCAAGGGTCACGAGCCGATGGGCATCCGCCTGGATTCCGGCGACCTGGCCTATCTCGCCATTCGCGGCGCGAAGATGCTCGACGAGGCGGGCTTTCCCAACACGACGATCACGCTCTCCGGCGACCTGGACGAGCTGTCATCTGGCAGATCATGACCCAGATCCGCGACGAGGCGCCGCGCTGGGGCGTGGACGCCGATCACGTCATCAAGCGCCTGTCGTACGGCGTCGGCACGCGGCTGATCACGTCGGAAGGGGAGCCGGCGCTGGGCGGCGTGTACAAGCTGGCGGCGGTCTGCGACGGCGGCGAGTGGGTGCCCGCGATCAAGGTTTCCGAGTCGGCGGCCAAGACGCCCAATCCCGGCCACAAGACCGTGTGGCGGCTCTACGATCAGCGCGGTACGGCGACCGCCGACCTGCTGACCGCCGAAAACGAAGATCCGCGCACGATGAAAACGCTCACGCTGCGCCACCCTTCCGATCCGGCCAAGTTCCGCACGCTGCGCCAGGAGGAGATTTCCGAGTTCGAGCCGCTGCTGGTGCAGATTCTGGACGGCGGCAAACTGGTGGTCGATCTGCCGGACATCGAGGCGATCCGCGCGCGGCGGCAGGCGGACGTGAACCGGCTCGATCCCGGTGTGCGCCGCCTGATCAACCCGCACATTTATCACGTCTCGCTGACGGACGCGTTGTGGGAGATCAAGCACACGCTGGTGGATACGGCGCTCTCGCGCAGCCGCTAGGGGCGCAATGGGCGCAGTTGATCTGAGATCAGCAGAACCTCACCCCCGGCCCCTCTCCAATCCGATTGGAGAGGGGAGACAGGCGGCCTGGATCCGTAGGGGCGATGCAAGCATCGCCCGGTTTTTCTATGGGGGCCGTGCGCAAAAAACGGGAGGTGTGAAGTCCTCCCGTTTTTGCGTTTACTGATCGCTCATTACTGACGGCTGCTTTTCACAACAGCCGGTGATCGGTCTCGGAGCGGTAGTACACCACGACGGGCGTGCCCGGCCCGGGGATGTCTTCGGGGTCCAGATCGCTGCGGGGGCGGCTGATCTGCTTGACGATCATCTTTTTGCCCTGCGGCATGCGGAACTGGTAGCGCAGCCGCACCGTAAAGCGTCCGCGCGCGTCCAGCTCGCCCACGGCGCGCACGACTTCGCCCCACAGGATGCGCCCCTTGATGCGCGGCGCGCGGCCCCGCCGCACCAGCCCTACGAGCAGCAGCAGAACCGCCGCGCCGCCCAACCCGGCAGCCGCCACGGTCAGCCAGCGCCGGAGCACGTCATCGGGCGTCTCGACGCCCGCCAGCCGCACCTGATCCGGCTCACCCGGCAGGTAGGTCACCTCGATGGCGCTGCCGTCGCTCAGGCCGTTGTAGGCGCTTTCGGTCAGGCGATGCTCGGTCCGCACGATCAGCGGATCGCC
>NZ_DAISHJ010000055.1:0-2565 GCF_036822615.1 Aggregatilinea sp.
CCAAAAAAAAACCGCCCCCGTGAGGGGGCGGTCGAAAACTCGCTCGGGACATTCCGGCCGGGCTCGAAGAACCGGGCCGGAAATCGCGGGAACTAGTTCGCGGTGGCCTTGAACTCGCAACGTCTGTTCTTGGACCAGGCTTCTTCCGTGGCGCCGGCGACGGCGGGACGCTCTTCGCCGTAGCTCATGATGCTCAGCCTGGTGGGCTCGATGCCCATCATGACCAGGTAGTCATAGGCAGCGCGGGCGCGGCGCTCACCGAGGGCCATGTTGTATTCGTTGGTGCCGCGCTCGTCGCAGTGGCCTTCGACCAGCAGGGACAGGGCCGGGAAAGACTTCAGCAGTTCGGACTTCTCGGTCAGGATCTGGCGGGACTCCTCGGTCAGATCGCTCTTGTCGAAGGCGAAGTAGATGCGGTCGGCGCCGATCTTGTCGATGGCCTTGAGCTGGGCGTCATTCACGCCGCTCGGAGCGGCGGCGGAACCTTCGCCGGCGCCGGAGGCCGTGGTGCCGGCCGGGGTGGAGGCCACTTTCTTCGCACAACCGCCGGCCATGGCCAGCGCGAACACCAACATCAGCAGCACAGTCAACTTCCTCATGAGATTCCCCTTTTTGCAAAAACAGTTTAAATTGTGAAAATGGAATAAAAAAATCGATGCGTGGGAAACTACACTATTTTTTTTCCGTTGAATAGAGAGAATTTGCGTACTCGCCGCATTTTTTCCGCGCTGCGTGGCCCGCCGGGCAGGGGCCGAGCCGGGCGGGGGAGGGTCGAGGGGAACCGGGAACGCGGGGCCGCCGGGTTTTCGGCAGCTCATCCTTGCAATGATTTTCAGCTGTGGTAATTTCGGTCCATGGAACAGACCGGATATGCAATTGAAATGATTACCGGGAGGTAGAGCATGAGCATGTTCAAGAGAATTCTCTGCCCTGTGGATTTTTCGGACGCCAGCGCGGCCATCGCCAGGACGGCCCGCGAGTTCGCCCTCAAGTTCGATGCCGATGTCCTCGTGGTCTACGTGGCGCCGTCCATGATCCAGTACGAGATCTTCGATCTGCCCGCGGCGTCCCTGCCGCAGCTCGTCGGCGACATCGTCAGCGGCGCGGAGAAGACCATGGCGGACTTCGTGACCAAGCACTTCGAGGGCGTCCGCGCCACGGGCAAGGTCGTCAGCGGCGACGCGGCCGAGGCCATCGTCAATCTTGCCGAGGCGGACAAGGCTGACATCATCATCATGGCGACCCATGGCCGACAGGGCCTGAACCGCCTCCTCTTCGGCTCCGTGGCCGAGAAGGTGGTCAAGACGTCCCCCGTGCCGGTCATGACCCTGCGCCCCGAATAACTTCCTCCCTGCGGCCTCCCGGCCGCAGGGCCCTTTCCCCATGAACACCGGCGCCACACTCTCCCGCCTGCGCTGCCGCTGCGGCACGCTCTGCTCCGTCTGCGCATACGTCCTGACCATGCTCGGCGTGGCCTGGGCCGTCCTCGGCGGCGCGGAAACCATGGGCTACAACTGGCAGTGGTACCGGGTCCCGCGGTTCATCCTGCAGCCCGACGGGAGCCCCGGGCCGCTGCTGCAGGGCGCGGGCGTCACGCTGCTGGTCTCGGGCCTGGGCCTGGCCGGCGCCGCGTTCCTCGCCCTGGGCACGGCGCTGCTGCGCGCGGGCATGCGCGCCGGGCAGGCACACGGGTATGAGCGGGCCGGGCTGGGTGTGCGCGAGGACGTGCCGGGCGCGATTCGCATCTACGAGCGCGCGGGCTTCCAGACCTACGTGGGTTTCGTGCACTACCGGAAGGTGCTGCGCGGCGACCCGGCGGAGATCGTCAGTTGAGCGATCGCGGCCTCGAAGATCGCGCCTTGACGGTGCGGCGTTTTGCGTGGGACGATCTGCCCGCGCTGCTGGACGTGATCAACACGGCCTCGGCGGTGGACGGCGACGACCAGTCCGACACGCTCGACGGGCTGCGCGCCCGGTTCGAGCGGCCTTACTTCGCGCCGGAGCGGAACTGTCTCGTCGCAGTGACGGATACGGGCGCACTGGTGGGCTACTGCACCGCCGATCTCGACCCGACTGTGGGCCGGGGATGGGGAACGGGCGCGGTGCTGCCCGCCTACCGGGGGCGGGGCATCGGCACGGCGCTGCTGCGCGCCGCGGATGCGCGTCACCGGGAGCGCGCCGAAACGGAAATGGCGCTCGATCTGTCGCTGAGCGTGCGGCGCTTCACGCGGGACAGCGCCGCGTCGGCGGTGGCGCTGCTGGAACGCGAAGGTTACACGGCGGTGCGCAGCTCGTGGTTCATGCACGTCGATCTGGCCGGACTGCCGGAGCCGCCCGCGCTGCCGGACGGGGTCACGCCGCGGCCCTTCGTCGCGGCACGGGATGCGCAGGCCGTGCACGCCGCTGAAAACACGATCTTTGGCGAGAACTGGGGCTATCTGCCGGTCCCGTTCGAGGTGTGGCAGCATATCCGCCTCAGCGACGGGTTCGACCCGGGTCTGTGGCTGGTGGCTGTCGCAGCGGGCGAGATCGTCGGCCTGTGCCTGGGCGGACCCTGGGGCGAAA
>NZ_DAISHJ010000055.1:2595-31857 GCF_036822615.1 Aggregatilinea sp.
GCGCGGGCTGGGCAGCACGCTGCTGCGGCATGGCCTGCTGGCGCTGCGCAAGCGCGGATTCGCCGCCGCCGGGCTGGAAGTGGACTCGGAAAACGACTCGAACGCGGTTGCGCTGTACGAGCGCGCGGGGATGTTCGTGCAGCGGTGCTATCTGTTATTCGACAAGCTGCTGCGCGAACCCGGCGGATGAGTAGAGTCTGTTGGATCGCTCGTTACAGAGCGAGTTTGATCGCGGGGCGCACGCCGTACGGCGTCAGGTTGACGCGACCGTAGCTGCGGATGCTGGCGTGCGTCCCGACGAACGCCGCACGCGACGCCTCGCCTAGCTGAGTGCGCAGCCACCACCACGAGCAGCCGTGCTTCTGGCCGTCTTCGGTCGTCACATAATCGGACGCGACGCTTTTGTCGTACACGTACAAATGACACCCATCGGCCTTTTTGACCTTGGCAAATTCGGTTCCGATGGCGCGCCGTAAATCCTTGCCGAAGATTTCGGTCAGGCGGGTAAGCTCGGCGGCGCTTAGTAGAAATACTTTGTCGTCCGTGTCCGGGCGGCCCTCTCCGTTGTCCGCGCAGTGCGTCACCTTGATGGCGTCTTTCTCGGCGGCGCTGAATGCCGCGTTATAAAACGTGTCGTTCAGCCACGCCCGCAAATCGCAGTCCTGCCAGGTGACGTCCACAAACGCGCGGTGATAGCGCTTGCAGTCCAGCAGGTACGCGCTCAAGAGGAACAGTCCCTCACCGGAATTTTGCAGCACTTGCCACTCGATCGGTGTGCGGTCCGCGCCATCCGCCGTCTGCGGATAGCTGCCGAATGTGATGGTGTCGCCGGGCGCAGCGTCCCGGTAACGCGTGGAAAGAAGGTCATCTGACATTTTGATGCTCCTCGCCTCCATAAAAACTGCATCGAATGCTTCCCAGTTGTTTTTTGGGGGAGCTATCATACGCGCCGGATCGCATTCTGTTAAGGTCCTGTTGGGCGCGGCGGCGTGGTCCAAAAAAACACCGCCCCGGCGCGTGACCGGGGCGGTGTGATCGTGCGAAACCTGCGACTGAGAGCGGGTTATGCCTTCGGCGCGGCGGCCTTGACTTCCTCGCTCATTTCGCTTTCGAACTGGGCCATGTACTTGTGGAACCGCTTCGCCAGATCCGAAGCCTTCACATCGTACGCGGCGCGATCGGCCCAGGTGCTGCGCGGGTCGAGGATTTCATCCGGCACGCCCGGCACGTGCAGCGGAATTTCGAAGCCGAAGACCGGGTCGATCCGCGTCTCGACGTCGTTCAGCTTGCCTTCCTGCGCGGCGCGAACCATCGCGCGCGTGTAGGCCAGGCTCATGCGGCTGCCGAGGCCGTAAGGTCCGCCGGTCCAGCCGGTGTTGATCATCCACAACTGGACGTTATTTTTCTCGACCTTGTCGGCCAGCAGCTTGGCGTAGACGGTCGGGTGCAGCGGCATGAACGGCGCGCCGAAGCAGGTGCTGAAGGTAGCCGTCGGTTCGGTGACGCCCTGTTCCGTGCCCGCAACCTTCGCGGTGTACCCGGCCAGGAAGTGATACTGCGCCTGGGCAGGATTCAGCTTGGCGATGGGCGGCATCACGCCGAAGGCGTCCGCGGTCAGGAAGATGACGTGCTTGGGCTGCCCGGCGACTCCGCCGTAATCCGCGTTCGGGATGTGGGTGATAGGATAGGCAGCGCGCGTATTTTCGGTGTAGGTGTCGTCGTTCAGGTCGATGCGGCGGCGCTGCGCGTCGATGGCGACGTTTTCCAGCAGCGTGCCGAAGCGGCGGGTGGCTTCCCAGATTTCCGGCTCGCCGGTGGGCGAGAGGCGGATCACCTTGGCGTAGCAGCCGCCTTCGAAGTTGAACACACCGTCGTCGCTCCAGCCGTGCTCGTCGTCACCAATCAGGGTGCGGGTCGTGTCGGCGGAGAGGGTGGTTTTGCCCGTGCCGCTCAGGCCGAAGAACAGCGCCACGTCGTCGCGGTCCTTGCCATAGTTGGCCGAGCAGTGCATCGCCATGACGCCTTGCTTGGGGCGCAGGTAGTTCATGACGGTGAAGATCGACTTCTTGATTTCGCCCGCGTACTGCGTGCCGCCGATAAGCACCATCTTGTGCTTGAAGCTCAGGTAGATGAACGCGCCCGAGGTGGTCGCAAATTCTTCCTTGTCGGCGAACAGGCTCGGCACATCGATCACCGTGAATTCCGGCACGTGGCTGCGCAGCGCATCCGGATCGAAGATGCGCAGGAACATGTTACGCGCGAACATGCTATGCCACGCGTATTCGGTGATGACGCGGATCGGCAGGCGGTAGCGCGGGTCGGCCCCGGCGTACAGGTCCTGCACGAAGACGCTCTTGTTTTCGAGGTACTGCATCATGCGACGGTGCATGCGCTCGAAGTTTTCTTCGGTGCAGTCGCGGTTGATGGGACCCCACCAAATGTCGTTTTCGCTGCCGGGTTCGCGCACGATGAACTTATCGTTAGGTGAGCGGCCTGTGTGATCGCCTGTACGGCACACCAGCGGCCCCAGGTGGGCAATGACGCCTTCGTGGTGGCGGATCGCTTGTTCGTACAGCGCGGGAGTAGACAGATTCCAGAATTCCCGTTCGAGATTCGAAAAGCCGTGGTTATCAAGGCCGTAGCTGCTGCGATACTCTTCCATTCGGTTCTCCCTTTCTCAACGGCGGGTTCTTGTGGGCAGACCGCAGCGGTCTGTAGTGTGTGAGCCACGCACGAGGCTGTGATGATGAGTGTAGCGAACCTTTTTGGGTTCTTCAACACACGATGGTGAATTATTTCACTTTTAACCTGATTTGACTAGACCTAGTTTATCGTCAGTCTGCACAAACTTTCACAAACGATTTTAGGGCCTCTCACCAGGTTTCGCCCAAAGGCGATTCGCTGAGGTGTGGCGACCATGCAATATTCACAAGCTGCCACGGATCGTTCGCTGCGGTCTGTTCCATCACCGTCAGAGAGGTGTTCGTCAGGGTGGGGCGCTCGATCTTGCCGAACAGGCTCTCGATCAACATGCCGAGCGTGCCACCGTGCGTCACCAGCGCGACGTGCTGCCCCGCGTGCCGCGCGGTGATCTCGTCG
Organism: Aggregatilinea sp.; assembly: GCF_036822615.1. Taxonomy (NCBI): domain Bacteria; kingdom Bacillati; phylum Chloroflexota; class Anaerolineae; order Aggregatilineales; family Aggregatilineaceae; genus Aggregatilinea; species Aggregatilinea sp. Next base: position 5,695 of record NZ_DAISHJ010000055.1, read on the forward strand.
AACGCGGCGCGAACCCGCGCTTTTAACTCGTTGCGCGATTCGCCGCTGGGGGTGGGCACATTGTACCAATCCGCCTTGAAGGCGGCGTAACGGTCCGTGTCCCAGGCTTCGGCCTCGCTGTGATTCAATCCCTGCCACTCGCCCAGGTCCACTTCGCGCAGGCGGCGCTCGGGCAGAATGGAGAGGCCCAGTGCATCCCCGACTGCCTGTGCAGTTTGCATGGCGCGCTTCAAATCGCTGCTGTAAATCACGTCGATGCGCTCGTCGGACTGCGCCAGCCAGCGCGCCAACTGCTGCGCCTGGTTCATCCCGGTTTCGTTCAGCGGCACGGGCGCATGGCCCTGCCAGCGGCCCAGCGCGTTCCAGGCGGTTTCACCGTGACGGATGCTGTACACACGAGTGAGCATGAGTGCGTGTTCCTTCGGAATGGAGGCGAACGGTTAAAAAACGGGGCGCAGCCAGGGCTGCAGCGCGTCGGCGGTTTGAACCGGGCGGGCGCAGTCGAGCAGCAGATATTCCCCGGCTTCGCGCGGGTGGGCGTGGGCGGCGCTGGACAGGCGCAGGTGGTGCGCGTTGATGATCGAGTGTCCGCCGCGCGTGCCGATGTGTCCGCTGACCATCACCCGCTGCGGGGCGGGGGCGTCCATGCCGAACGCCTCCAGAAATCGCGCGCAGCCGTTCATATACGCGCCCGCGTTCAGGCCGTATTCGTTGCGCGTGAACAGCAGATCCCACAGCATGTTGAACGTCCGGCTGCGCTGGCCGATGATGAAGCCCCGCAGCAGGTCCGAATAGCGCGGATCGGTGGGGCCGCTCACGGCGAGCACGCTGCGGGCAAGCTGCTCGTAGGGCGCGCCGTACTGCGCACCGAACATCCGGTAGGCGTCTTCGATGGGGCTCAACTCCGACAGCATCTGGTTGGCTTCGTCCAGCACCGCGCAGTGATCGTACGCGCGCAGGCGGTCCGCAAACGCGATCACGTCCATCGACGGACCCGCGTGCGAAAGCATCACGCCCGCTGCCGTGCGGACCAGGAAAGGCAGCCGCTTGAACAGCCCGATCACGGCCTCGCGGTGCGCGCCGAGCGACTGTTCGAAGCGCGGCGTATAGTCCTCGTCGCCCTTCGACAGCGTGACGCCGTAAATGTGCGGCATCTCGTGGTTGCCCAACAGCATCACCACGGAGTGTCCCAGTTCCTCTTGCAGCGCCAGGATGTCGAGGATCATGCCCACGCTGGCGTCCTGTTCGGCGGGGCCTCTGCCGTGGATCACGTCTCCCAGAAAGATCAGGTGTTGTGCGTCGCCGCGCCGGTGCAGCCGGTAAAAGTGGGCGAGGCAGCGCGCGAAGGCATCGCGGTCGCCGTGCAGGTCGCTGACGATAAACGCTGTGCCTTCGGTGAGGTTGAGAAAACGATCCGGCATAAGGAGATGGTCCGCTGGTTCCGATACAGGCGCAAGCTCAAACGGGGCGAAGTATACCACATGGCCCGCCGCCCGGCAGACGCCGGGGCAGTTGGCAGGGCAAGCAGCGGCTTGCACAAGATTTTTATCAGAAAAGTGCGAACTGTAAAAAGAATGTGACAAAAATCACAAATCGACTATGTGCGTAGTCTCACGCGTGCATTTTTCGCTATAATCTCCGATGTAATTGCACCATCGGCTTCTCATTGCGCATCATCAAGGAGGCAAACCGTGAAAGAGCCGATCCGCGTAGCCATTACCGGAGGGGCAGGTCAGATTGGCTACAGTCTGCTGTTCCGGCTGGCGAACGGCGAAACATTTGGATACGACCAACCCGTTATTTTGCAGATCCTGGAGATCCCGCAGGCGGTCGAGGCGCTGCGTGGGGTTGTGATGGAACTGCGTGACTGTGCCTACCCACTCCTGCACGACGTGATCGCATCGGATGACGAAAAAGTGGTCTTCGACAAGGCCAATTGGGCGATTCTGGTTGGTGGTAAGCCGCGCGGCCCCGGTATGGAACGCGCGGACGTCATCCGCGACAACGCCCCGATTTTTGTGACGCAGGGCAAGGCGATTAACGATTACGCGGCAGACGATGTCCGCGTGCTGGTCGTCGCCAACCCGTGCAACACCAACGCCCTGATCGCTATGAACAGCGCGCCGGACGTGCCGAAGGATCGCTGGATGGCGATGACGCGCCTGGACCAGAACCGCGCCGTGGCGCAGCTGGCCGAAAAAGCGGGCAAACCAGCGTCGGCGGTATCGCATATGGCGATCTGGGGCAACCACAGCCCGACGATGCTGCCCGATTTCGAGCACGCGTTGATCGATGGTCGCCCGGTGACCGAAGTCATCAACGATCGCGCCTGGCTGGAAGGCGACTTCGTGAAGAAGGTCCAGCAGCGCGGTAAGGAAGTGATCGACGCGCGCGGCAAGAGCAGCGCGGCCAGCGCAGCGAACGCCGTCGTGGACCACATCCGTACGATGGCCAACCCGAAGGACGGCCAGTGGTTCAGCGCCGCGATCTACACCGACGGCAACGCCTACGGCCTGCCGGGTGGGATGTTCTCGTCCTTCCCGCTGCGCATGACGGGCAGCGGCTACGAAGTGGTCAACGGCCTGGAACTCAGCGACTACGCCCGCAAGAAGATCCAGACCTCCATTGAAGAACTGCAAGAAGAGCGCGAAGCGGTCGCGGACCTGCTAAAATAGCGGGGCGCGCCGTTTTGCCCACCGGATAACTTCTCCGTGCGGCGCACCTTTGCCCTGCGCCGCACGGTAACCTGCGCCGGAATTAAGTCCCCACCGCCCCCTGGAGAGGCCCATTGAACACATCCGCATCCCGCGACGTGACCCCTGCTGCGCGCCGGTCGTGGTGGCCGTGGCTGTGGTGGGCGCTCACTGCTTTGGTGTTGTTTGGCGCGGCGGCGACGACGACGGTCTTCCTCGCGCCGTCGCTGATCGGGGAGGGGCGCGACAGCGGCGTATACGGCTACGGCGGCATGGTGCTGGCGCGCGGCGGCGTGATGTACGTGGACGTGTGGGACAACAAGCTGCCCGGCATCCACTTCATCAACGCGCTGTCGTTCCTGGTTTTCGGCGTGGGGCGGTGGGCGTTGTGGTGGGGCGACGTGATCGTCGTGTGGCTGGCGGCGCTGGCGCTGCACTGGCTGGTGCGCGCGGCATACAGCTTGCGCTGGCTGGCGTGGATCGTGTCGCTGGCGTTCCTGTTTTTTGCGCATACGCCCGCGCTGATCTTCGACACCGATTTCACCGAGGTGTACGCGCTGCTGCCGCAGGTGCTGGCCTTCACCTTCGGATTCCAGTTCCTGCGCCAGCCGCGCGCGCGGTGGACGTTTCTCGTCGGTCTGTCCGCAGCAGTCGCGCTGATCATCAAACAGTCCACGGTGGGGTTTGCGCCCGCGTACGTGCTGGCGATCCTGCTGGCCGGGCCGTCCGTGCGCGATTCGGCGCAGCGCTGGCGCGCGCTGGGCGCGACGATCCTAGGCGGGGTAACCGGGTTGGGCGTGCTGGCGATCTACCTGCTGGTGCACGGCGTGCTGGATACCGCGATCGTGGCGGGCTTCATTTCCCCCGGCGAGTTCCATCACTGGGTGGGCGCGGTGCCGTTTTTGGAGACCGTCGAACAAACCTTCACCGAAAGCAAAGTGACCCGCGTGTACGGCCCGTTGGGGCTGGTCCTCGTGCCCGGTGCGCTGGCAGCGGGATGGTGGTCACTGCGGCGGCCCTATGCCGCGCCTGTGGATGGCGCCCGCGCGACGCTCGCGCTGTGGGCGTGCATCACGTTTCTGTTCGATCTGGTGCTGGTCAACCCGACCGGGCGCGGGGCCTCTCACGGCTACGAGCATTACTACATCACGCTCATTCCCGCCCTGATGCTGGTGCTTGCCGCCGGGTTCGCCGCGCTGACGCGCGTCCCGTGGCTGCCGGTCTGGGCGCGGGTGCTGATCGTGCTGGCGGCGGTGGGCTGGGTCGGGTGGTGGACCGCCTCGGACCCCCTGGACGTGACCTACCGGCGGCTCGACACGGCGGATTGGAAGGTCGATCGTCCGGCCATCGAGGGCGGGCTGGCGCGTTACGTGCGCACCAATACGCAGCCGGGCGACACCGTGCTCGATTGGGGGGCGTCGCCCTACATCAATTTCCAGTCGCAGCGGCTCAGCCCGACGAAGTATTTTTATGCCTACGGGCTGCTCGTGCCGAACGAGGACAGCGAGGCGCGCATCGCTGATATGGTGCGCGAGCTGGACGCCGTGCCCCCGGTGATGATCATCGACACGACCGTGTATGACGGGGTGCGTGTGCCGCCGATCGATGCCACGACACGTGCGTGGTGGTGGGATCGCGGTGGGCGGCGCGATGTGGCCGACCTCAGCCCCTTCTACGACTGGGTGGCGGCACACTGCACCTACTCGACCACGGTGGGCGAGGCGGCGGTGTATCTGTGTGGATCGTAGCGAGCCGGGGCGTCAGCCGCGCGCGGCGAGCAGCGCCTGGGCCTGTGCGGGCCACGTCTCCGTGCTGCCGACCAGCCGCACGCCTTGATCGCGCACGACCTGCGACAGCGCATCGGGCGTCATCGCCGCGATTTGCGCCAGCGTGGTGATCCCCGCGTCGTTGAGCGCCTTTGCGGCGCGTGCCCCGATGCCGCTGATCTGCGTCAGGTCGTCCGGGGCAAGCGGCAGCGGTTCTTCCGTGACGAGTTCGGGTTTGGGTTCCGCCTCGCGCTCCGGTGCTTCCGCTTCAGCCTCTGCGACAGGCTCCGCCGGGGCGGGGGCCTGCGCTTCGATGACAGCGGGCAGTCCGGCGGGTTCGACCACGGCGGGCAGGTGGGGTTCGGAGGCCACGATCGCGTGGGAGTCGTGCGCGCCGTGCTCGTCGGGCATTGGATCGAAGTTCCCGAACGATTTCCACGGGCGGCTCAGGTAGAGCCATGCGATCGTGCCGAGGATCAGGACGGCCACGCCGACGATCAGCACGCTTTCCGCGCCATCACGATCGACGTTCTCCAGGGTTCCCAGCCAAAAAGCCAGGATGATGACCGCAAGACCCAGGCCCATAAAGTAGGCGAGGATTTGTTCGATGGGACTCAGGCGTTCGCGTGCGGGCACAGGAACCCTCCCTTCGAGGTGCTGCTCCAACTTTATCTTGATCTCTCTTTATTGTGCCACAACTTGCATCTAAAGAACAAAACGCGTACAGTGGCTAATAATCACTTCATGTTTCTCTGTCGTCCGGTTCTACCAGGCTGTTACGAGACAGGTGGCGATGACCCCAATCAAACATACACTGCAGGGTACGGTTATTCGCACGATGGTGGGTTTGGACCCCGATACCATCCTTTCCACAGCACAGGCGTCCGTCCAGGTGACCTTCGCGGGCATCGAGGGGGACCATCACGCGGGGCTGACCCGCATCAGCAGCGGCAGCGGGCGCTATGCGCGCGGCACGGAGATCCGCAACGAGCGGCAGGTGACGATCGTCTCGGTCGAGGAGCTGGCCGCCGTCGCGCAGACGATGGGCATCCCCGAGATCGGCGCGGAGTGGATCTGCGCGAACCTGCTGATCGAGGGCATCCCCGCACTGACGCAGCTTACACCCTCCACGCGGCTGTATTTTTCCGGCGGCGTGACGCTGGTCGTCGAGGGTGAAAACCCGCCCTGCACCGGGGCGGGGGCGTCGATCCAATCGCACTATCCTGATGTGCCGGATCTCACGACGGGATTCCCCAAAGCGGCCATCCACAAGCGTGGGCTGCTGATGACCGTCGAGCGGCCCGGCGTTATCGCAGCGGGCGAATCGGTGCGCGCCGAAGTGCCCGATCTGCCGGCTTACTCTCCAGGCGCGCCGGAAGAAGAGCTGTCCGTATGACCGATGATTTTTACTGCGACGAGGTGCTCAGCGGGCGGACGCCGGTTGACGTGGTGATCGAGACGTCAACCGTGCTGGCCTATCACCACACGCGACCGTTCTGGCCGGTGCACATCGTCGTGATCCCCAAGCGGCACATCGCCTCGCTGCTGACGCTTCAGGCCGAAGACGCGCCGCTGCTGGCGGAGATGGTGCAGGTGATCCAGCAGGTCGCGGAGCAGGTCGTTGCCGAGCACGGCGCGGCGCGGGTCCTGACCAATCTGGGACAGTACCAGGATTCAAAGCACCTGCACTGGCACGTCAGCGCGGGGGATCCGCTGCGCTAAAAATTTACCGCCTCTAACCCTTTGGGCCCTGGAGTCGCACACCGGTTGGCGTGCGACTCCAGATCCCTTAACCTTTAAATACAGGAAAGGAGACGGCTGTGGACTTTATTACTCAGGACGATCTCAGGACGTTGACCGACACGCAGGGTAAATGGTGCGTGTCGATCTTTATGCCGAGCGTGCGCGCAGGAGCCGAAACGCAGCAAAACGCGATCCGGTTTCGCAATCTGGTGCGGCAGGCAGAGGCGCGGCTGGTCGAGTTGGGACTGCGCGCGCCGGATGTCGAAGCGTTTTTGAGGCCATTGGCGGATCTCCAGGACGACGTGGATTTTTGGCGCCATCAAAGTGATGGGCTGGCGGTCTTTTTAGCGGAAGGAGCACTGCTGACCTATCGTGTGCCGGTAAGCTTTGCCGAGCAGATTCACGCCAGCGAGCGGTTTTTTATCAAGCCGCTGCTGCCGCTGTTGAGCGGTGACGGGACGTTTTACGTGCTGGCGCTCAGCCAGGACGAAATCCGGCTGTTGGAGGGCACGCGGGACAGCATCGCGGAGGTCGAGCTGGACGGCGTGCCGGAAAGTCTGGCCGAGGCGCTGTGGGCCGACTATCGGGACCGGGACAACCAGTACCGCATGAACACGGGCCGGGCGCGCAGTGCGGGTGGCGGGCAGGGCGGCATGTTCCACGGGCACAGCGACAGCGAGGAACTGGACAAGCAGGACATCAAACGCTACTTCCAGCAGGTCGATCGCGGGCTTCAGGATCTGTTCGCGGAAAAGCGCGTGCCGCTGCTGCTGGCGGGCGTGGATTACCTGCTGCCGATTTACCGCGAGGCGAACAGCTACCAGCACCTGCTCGATGCGGGCATCCTGGGCAACCCCGAAACGCTGAGCGCGAAGGATCTCCACCGTGAGGCGTGGGGCATCGTGAAGCCCTATTTTACGCAGGCGCAGGCCGGCAGTGCCGCGCAGTACAACGAGCACGCGGGCCGCAATGACGGACAGGCCTCCAACGACCTGAAGACGGTGCTGCGCGCGGCGCACGAGGGCCGTATCTCGGCGTTGTTCATGACTCTGGGCGCGCAGGAATGGGGCCAGTTCCGCGAGCACAGCTATAACGTGCACGTGCACCCGACACGCCAGCCCGGCGACCAGGACCTGCTCGATCTGGCGGCGGCGCAAACGCTGATCAACGGCGGCACGGTGTACGCGGTGGATCAGGGCGAGGTTCCGGGCGGGGGCGCGTTCGCGGCGCTGTTCCGGTACTAAGCTTGTAAAGTATATACTCTTAATACATACTATTAGGGTGCAGAATTTTCTGCACCCTAATTCGTTTTCTAAGATACTAAGGCGCGCGAGAAGATATGGAGCTGTCCGATATTCTAACTTATCTTGAAGATCCAGAAACGTATTGGGATGGAGGTACTCAAGGGGACATCGAGCTTCCTTGGGAAGTCAAGGCTGAGGATTATCGTGAATTTGCTGAACGAGACTTGCTTTCGAACGAACACCACAGATTGATTAACGCGTTGGCTAATGCGAAGCGCGCTTTAGCATGCCAAGTAGATTCAGTTCTATTTGCGCTTGGTCTTTTTCCACTTTCGCAGAAGAAACATTGGAACTTTCCAGAGAAAATCAAAATTCTGCAAAATTTAGGAGTCATTGCTCCTCGTATATTATTGAAGATTACTCGTGCAAGAAATCTTATGGAGCATGAATATGTTGTCCCCGCGGAATCTGAAGTTGAGGATTTCCTAGATGTAGTTTCCTTATTCATAGCAAGTACGCAATCGCTTATTTACGCTCGATATGAAGAGGCTGATTTCGTTAATTCAGATATTGATGAAGTGAGTTTTCTGCATGTATGCCTGAATTCCCAAAAAGAGATGATGGAGTTTTGTGTGTACTACCTTGATAAAACGAAGGCCGAGCTATGTGTACAGGCTCATGAACATTTTTATCTAGATTTGTTGCGAGTTCTTCTGGACACATTTAGCTCGGCCCCTAGGTGAGTTACAGGATTCTACTCCTCGGTGAAGACCGGATCGTCCGGCGACAGGATCTTCGCCTGGAGATCGACCTCGGGAATGTAGGCTACCAGCAGCGTTTGCAGCTCGTCTACAGCGCTCTGCACGTCCTGATCCGCGTCGTCGTGCACGCCCTCGATCGTGATCAGCAGGCTGGTCGTGTCGTCGCGGGCGGCGCTTTGCTCGCTCTGCCGCCAGCACCACCGCCGGGCGTTGACTTGACCCGTCTCATTCACGAAGATCACTTCGCCCTGCGCCGGGTGTACCGGATCGATCTCGCCCAGGTCAACGAAATTTTCGTCCCCGGTGGCGAAGCGCACGGTCAGCGAGCCGTGGATGCTGCGCTCGTCGAAGAACGCCACGGGCAGCCCGTAGCGAATGCTGATCATATTTTCCAGGTCCACGAGCATGTTAATCGTGGGGATGCTGCCCTGTTTGGTCAGGCGGCGCAGCAGCGACTCGGCGGCGTTGCGATATTTGGTCGGCTCCACGCCGAACGCGCTGAACGTCCGCCGCCACGCCGCGAGGCTGGGGATCTGCGACAGTGGCGTGTCGCCAATGCGCGCGACCGTGGCGTGCTGCTCGGAAAGATACGCCTGGATCAGTTCGGGCGGTGTCGGCCCGTTATGCACGTTGCGCGCCAGGATTGCCCCGCAGCGAATGGTCGGGAAACGGGCCAACAGATCGTTGTCGTACCGGAACGTCAGCATTCGATCCTCCCTCAGTTCAGAACCAACCAGTTAAACGCCATGTCTTCGTCGGGTACGCTGCTGCGCACCGTGAACCCACCGCCGGGCGCGACGTCATCCACCCACCAGCGCCCGCGCGGTTCCGTGATGGGCGTGATCAGCACGATGCTGTCCGCATCCACTGCCGCCTCGACGGTGATCGCGCCCGCGTCCCACGCCGCGCCGTTTGTCTGCCCGATGCGCTCGCTTTCCGGCGCGATGCGGATGCCCTGCATGAATGTGTGCGTCGATTCCGATACGATGCCGCGCGTCGCCTTAATCGCCAGCGCATTCTCGTCGTCTACGGTGATCATCGGGTGCGCCGCGTTGCGGTAGTCCAGTGAGATGTGCCCGGTGTCGGTGGGGTTACGCACTTCAATCTGCCCGCCCGTCGTGTCGTTGCCGATGATCGAGAGCGTGCCGCCGCCGTCTTCGGGTCCGCCGACCCAGAACTCCACGATGCCGTTGCGCGTGTGCCACGTCGGGCCGTACTTGTAAAATCCGATCTCGAAGCTGCGGTCCATCGACGGATCTTCCGGCGATTGGTCGCTGAAGCGCAGCGAGGGCGCGCCCAGTACGTTCCACAGCGACGACACCGGATACACCGCGACCCATTCGACATACGGGTTCACCCCGTCGCCGCCCGTGCCCAGCGACCACATCGCCCCGTTCGGGACGGGGGTAGGTGTAGGGGGCAGCGTGGCCGCAGCGGGTGATTCCGATTCAGACGCGCGCTCCGCGAGCAGCAGCGCGATCAGCGTGACGTTGAGCACAACCAGCAGCGCGGCCAATGCCGCACCGGCGCGACCCGTTCTTGTGGAAAGCAGAGGGGACATGATGATTTACTCCCGGTGCTGTCGGGTTCGAGTTGGTGTTCGCGCCGGAGTATAGCACGCACGCGGGAGGCGGCCAGATCAAGCCGGAAATATGAGAGGATGAAAACGGTCCCGCACCAGCGCTGTGTGCGGGGCCGTGGGAGATCAGTCTTCGAAGCCGATCTGGATGTCATCGCCTTCGACGCGCACCTCGTAGCGCGGCACGGGGATCACGGCGGGCATGCTCAGCACGGCCCCGGTGCGGATGTCGAAGCGCGCGCCATGACGCGGGCACTCGATTTGAAAGCCGTACAGCTCGCCGTCCGCCAGCGGGCCGTCGTCGTGGGTGCAGACGTCTTCGATGGCGTAATACGTGCCATCTACGTTGAAGACGGCGATGTAATGCTCTTCGATGTCAAATACTTCCCGGTTACCCGGACCGATCTCGGAAACGTTGGCGACGGTGACAAACCGTGTCACGCGGGTCACTCCTTTCGGTGAGCAGGGGGCGCAGCCTAGCGCTGCTGCCAGAACAGGAAGTTATCGAACCCGTGTGAAATCAGATCCCACGGGACATTCAGCGTATGTGTGACATCATAGACCGTATTCCAGAACGCGCGGTTCACCGGATCGATGAACCACAGCGCGAGGAAGACCAGCAGAATGCCAAACCCGGCGAACTGGCGCATGGTGTAGGCCGTGCGCGGGTCCAGCAGCGGCTCGATGATCCCGTACCCGTCCAGCGGCGGGATCGGCAGCAGGTTGAACAGCACGGCGGTCACTTGCAGCATCGCCAGGAACGCCACCGCCGACCAGAACGTGGAGTGGTTGATGTAGACCTCGCGGAAATCGACGAGGTGGAACGTGAACGGCGCGGCCAGCACGAAGGCCAGCACCAGATTCATGAACGGACCCGCCGCCGAGACGGCCATGCGCCACCACTTGCTGCGCAGGCGGTGCTGCTCGATGTACACCGCGCCGCCGGGCAGGCCGATGCCGCCCATCGCCAGGAACAGCAGCGGCAGGCCGATGCTCAGCATGGGGTGGGTGTACTTGAGCGGGTTGAAGGTCAGGTAGCCCTTGTCCTTGACGGTGTAGTCGCCGCCCCAATACGCGACGATGGCGTGCCCGAATTCGTGCAGCGTCACCGAAAAGATCCAGCCGACCATCACCAGCGCGAAGGTCGCCACTGAACTGCCGGGAAGTGTCACCACCAGATAGACGACGAACAGCACGGCCAGCACGACGATCCATGGCCAGTTGCCCCAGCGCGCAGGCAGCCCGCCCAACCCGCGTTCCTCGCCCGGTTTTGGCTTCGGCTTGGTCTTGCGGGTGGGGATCAGCAGTACTTCCGGTTCCGGCCCGTTCGGTGACGTGCCCGGCGCGGACGGGGTCATCGCCGGGACGGGATCGGCGGGCGCGACCGGAACGTCGCGCACTTCGGCCCGCGTCCGGTCCAGATCCAGGTCGAGCGGCGCGAGCGCCTCGCGTACGGCGCCGTCGGATTCTTGCAGCATCGCCAGCAGCAGATGTCCGCCGCTGATCGCGCTCTGGCCGAGCGTCTGCGCTTCCTGCGTGGCGGCTTCGAACAGGCGTTGCGCGTCGCGCGAGATGCCCTTGACCTCCGAGATCTCGTCGCGCTTCATGCCGACCGCCGACTCGACCTGCCGGTACAGCGCCTGGAAGTCCGCGCCGTGCCGCGCCAGCACCGAATAGGCTGGGCCGGTGCGCACGGTCAGCAGGCCGAGCAGCAGGTACTCGATGTCCATATAGTGACCGTGCCGCAGCGCGGTTTCGTGATTTGCCCGCTGGAGGATAGCCTGGAAATCCTGCGTGATCTTGCCTTGAATTCTGACCGGCTGGCTCGCGCTCATTCCTCGTCTTCGCCTGTCCACTGGTCCAGACCGTACGCGCCCGCCTTGAGCACCTTCAGCGAGAGCATCGCGCACTTGAGCCGCGTGGGGCTGAGCTGGATGCCCAGCATATCCAGCAGTTCCTGCCGGTCGAAGTGCTGCAGTTCTTCGAGCGTCTTGCCGATCATTTCTTCACCGAGCATCGACGCCGACGCCTGGCTGATGGTGCAGCCTTCGCCTTCCCACGAGACGGCCTTCACGCGCCCGTTTTCGTCCAGTTGGGCGGTCAGGTGCAGGCGGTCGCCGCAGAATGGGTTGTCGTCCTCATAGTCGATGTCCGCCGGATTCAGCGGATCCCCGAAGTTGCGCGGGTTCTGCCCGTGATCGACGATGTTTTCCAGGTAGATGTCCATGTGTTTGACCTGTCCCAGTTCAATAGAAACCCGTTGCTAGGGGCGTATTGCTGTACGCCCCTACACAGATTTTCGCAGATTGTGCCCCACTACATCCCCAGACGCTTGCGCGCCACCTCGATGGCATCGACCAGCGCGTCCACGTCGTCCGTGGTGTTGTACAGGTAGAAGCTCGCCCGCGCCGACGCCGCGATCCCGAAGCGCTGGTGCAGCGGCATCGCGCAGTGATGCCCCGCGCGGATCGCCACGCCTTCCGCGTCGAGAAGCTGCGCGAGGTCGTGCGCGTGCAGATCCTTGAGCGTGAACGTTGCCACGCCGTTGCGCTTGTCTGCGTCCGGGCCGTACAGCGTCAGGCCGGGGACTTCCGCCAGCCGGTCGAGCGCGTAATCGACCAGGATGCGCTCGTGCGCCAGGATGTTGTCCATACCTATGCCGCGCAGGTAGTCCACCGCCGCGCCCATGCCAATCGCCTCTGCGATGGCGGGCGTCCCAGCCTCGAACTTGTGCGGCAGGGTGTTCCACGTGCTGCCTTCGAGCGTGACGCGCTTGATCATATCCCCGCCGCCCAGGAACGGCGGCATCGCTTCGAGCAGCGCGCGCTTGCCGTAGAGGATGCCGATCCCGGTCGGCCCGGCCATCTTGTGCCCGGAGAACGCCAGGAAGTCCACGTCCAGCGCCTGCACGTCCACCGCCAGATGCGGCACGCTCTGCGCCCCGTCGAGCACGAACAGCGCGCCCGCCGCGTGCGCCTGGGCGATCATCTCCTCAACCGGGTTGACCGTGCCCAACATGTTGCTGACGTGCATCGCGCCGACCAGTTTCACCGGCTCGTCGCGCAGGAACGCCGTGTACGCGTCCAGATCAAGCTCGCCGCTGTCCGTCACCGGCACGTAGCGGATCGTGAAGCCGCGTTCGGCGGCGAGAATCTGCCACGGCACGATGTTGCTGTGATGCTCCATCTCGGTCAGCACGACCACGTCACCGGGGCCGAGGTTGGTGCGTCCCCAGGCGTTGGAGACGAGGTTGATGCTCTCGGTCGTATTGCGCGTATAGATGATCTCGCGCGCCGACGCCGCGTTGATGAACTCTTTGACCTTGACGCGCGCGCCCTCGTAGCCGTTGGTGGCGCGCTCGCTGAGCACGTGAATGCCGCGATGCACGTTGGCGTGGCTGGTCTCGTAATAGTCGCTCATCGCGTCGATGACCTGGCGCGGCTTCTGGCTGCTCGCGGCGGAATCCAGGAACACGACGCGTTTGCCTGGATGAACCTCTTGATTCAGGATCGGGAAGTCGTCCCGGATGGCGTCGATGTTGAGCGGTGATGTCTTGACGTCGGACATAATAGTGACGTTTAACCTTTCGATTGATCGCTGCGCGGGCGGCGGTATCGCGGTGCGGCAGTGGTGGGATGGCGGCGCATTGTCGCCGGGCGCATACTATGCCTCAAGTGTATCGCGTACGGCAGTAATTTCCAGCAATAAATTAAATGACGAGTGGCATTAAAAAAGGGGAATGGGGGTGCGCGAACAAAAGAGGAATCGCCTTAGCAGTGCACTCGGTTACTTTCTGCTGGCATCTCTGCTGATATTCCTGGTTTGGGTCAATCGAGACCGGGCAGCGCTTTTGTGTATCGTCGTGGCCCTGACTGTACTCAATCTGATTGTGTGGGCAGCGTTTTATCGCAAAAGGTAGAAGTGGTAAGTTGCGAATAAGAGCTAACCAGGCGAACCCATCGACGAAGCAATGACGAGGATGGAACGAGAGTATAAGGAGAATCAGATGCGCTTGCTCGCTTCCCTGCTACTTGCCGTCGTGTTTATACTTCTCGCTGCACCTGTCGGCTTTGTCGGGCAGCACGTTCCGGCTTACGGTCTGTGGGTGGCAACACCCACAGATTTTCTCCATGTGCCAGGGTCAGCGCCTATCACTTCATCCAAGGTATTCCAGGTGGAGTCACTTGCCATATTAAAATCAGGCTCGGTGACATGTGTGACATTTAATTCCACAGGAACCTTGCTGGCTGCTAACGGTGATGATAATTCGATAAACATTTACGACGTGCAAACTGGAAGACTGCTGAAAAGTCTCCCCGGATCTGCCAGGAATGCATCTCAGTTCGCCTTTACACCGGATGGAAACTTATTGGCTGCCGCCTACAGGGACGCCCTTATACGTTTGTGGGACATCATAACAGGTGAGGAGGCCTCAGTCCTGCGCGGCCATACCGGGGAGTTATCGAGTATAGCTGTAAGTCCTGATGGTGAAGTAGTAGCTTCCGGCTCTGTCTACCCAGACTCCACTTTGCGCATATGGGACATGTCATCCTACGCCCAAACCACAGTCTTGAAAGGGGAAGACGGCGAAGAGTTCTTTGATATAGCTTTTAGCCCTGATGGTACATTATTGGCCGCGGCTACGGGAAGTGTAACCTACGGGAAAGTCCGGCTGTGGGATGTCGAGACGTGGACGCTTCTGGCCACCCTTGAAGGGTATTCCAACATAGTTTCGGGCATAACGTTTAGCCACGATGGTACTTTTTTGATCACGGCAAGTTACGATGGGACGATCAAACAGTGGACGGTTGGCTCCAGCGATGATCCGGTTGTTCTGCATCGCTACGATGAGGCTGTGTACAGCATAGATCTTAATCCGGACGATACGCTTCTGGCTGTCGGGCTGAGTGAGTCTACGATCCGGTTGTGGGACTTAACATCGGAGCGTGAGCTGGTTAGCCTGGAGGGGTACAAAGGACCGGTATGGAGCGTAGCTTTTAGCCCTGATGGTAGATTGTTAGCTTCCGGCAGTATGTACCCTGATAGAATGGTGAAGCTGTGGGGAATTCCTTAAGATTGTAAGACTGCGTGCAAATCTTTGGATGCCAACACTGTCGCGGCTGTGGGGCCGGGACCAATAATCTTAGTCGTTCAGGATCAGGGACCAGGGAATGAGTGCTAATGCTCTTCCCTAATCCCTGATCGCTATTCCCTGTCCTACGCCAGCAGCTTGCGCTCGATGTACGCCATCATGCGCTCGCGCACGTTCTCGAACGGGATGCGGTCCAGCACGGGCACGAAGAAGCCGTCCACCACGAGCTTTTCCGCGTCCTTACGCGGGATGCCGCGCGCCATGAGGTAAAACAGCAGTTCTTCCTCGATCTGCCCGGTCGCGGAAGCGTGCGTACAGCGCACGTCGTCCGCCTGGATCTCCAGGCCGGGGATGCTGTCGGCGCGAGCGTCGTCGCTCATGAGCATGTTGCGGTTGGCCTGGAAGCCGTCCGTCTTCTGCGCGCCGGGCAGCGCCTTGATCATGCCCTGCCATACGGTGTGCGCCTTATCTTTCAGCACACCCTTGTACAGCAGGTCCGACGTGGTATTCGGCGCGTTGTGATTCTGCTGCGTGTCCAGGTCGAAGAACTGCTGGCCCGCCGGGAAGTATACGCCGCTCATGCGGCCCCAGCTTCCTTTGCCGTCCAGGTCGATTTCCATGAACGCCTTGACCAGCTTGCCGCCCATTTGGCCGGTAACCCAGTCGAGCTGGCCGTCGTTCGAAACGCGCGCGCGCTGGTGGCTGAACTCGAACATGCCGTCGCCCCAGTCCTGCAAGTTGACGAAGCGCAGGTTCGCGCCGTCCTTGAGGATCAGCTCCGTCGCGCCGACGTAGCTGGCGTCCTGCGCCATATCCGTTGAGAGGCTCTCGTGCAGGTAGTCGATCTGCGCGCCTTCGTCCAGCACGACGAGAATGTGGCCGAGCGTCGCGCCGGTCTGTGTGTTGTAGAAGATGCTGTGCGCGGGCAGTGACACCGCTTTGCCGCGCGGCACGTAGAGGAAGACGCCGTGCGTCCACAGCGCCGCGTTCAGCGCCGCGAACTTGTCCGCGCTGGGCAGGACCGCGTGCGTGAACAGGTGCTCCTTGACGAGATCGGCGTGTTCCGCGGCAGCCTGATGCAGATCCATGAAGATCACGCCCTGGCTTGCCAGCGCCTCGTTGACCTCGTGATGCACGCATTCGCCATCTACGAACGCGATCATCGCGCCCTGGTCGTCGCCCAACAGCGGGCGGCGGTTCGCTTCGGGAATGGCCTCGAAACCGCTGCCGGTCGCCGGGACGAGCGTGCCCGCCGTTTCCCAGTTGATGTGGCGGTAATCGGTGCGGCGCCACGCTTCATCCTGCGTGGTGGGCATGGGCAGCGATTCGTACAGATCCCACGCGTTCAGGCGCATTTCGCGCAGCCATTCCGGCTCGTTAAAGCGCGCGCTCACGGCCTCTACATCGGCCCGCGTGAACGGCGGCGCTACAAAGTCACGTACACCACGACGGCGAGTTGCCACTTGTCCTACCTCTCTTTAGTCTCAATCAAGTCCATCATCATGCGACCGGGGCGGCGTTCTCGCGTGCGTGTTGCCCGGTGTGATACAGGCGTAGGGGCGTACTGCGTGCATACGCCCCTACGGTGGGTTGCTGTGCGTCTCGCGCCCGTCCTTAGCCGATGGAGCCTTCCATCTGCAGCCGGATCAGGCGGTTCATTTCGATGCTGTATTCCATCGGCAGCTCTTTGGTGAGCGGCTCCAGGAAGCCATTGACGACCATCGCGTTGGCGTCGTCTTCGGTCATGCCGCGGCTCATCAGGTAGAAGATCTGGTCGTCACCGACCTTGCTGACGGTCGCTTCGTGGCCGACGGTCACGCGCGGGCTTTCGATCTCGATGTACGGATACGTGTCCGACTCGCTGTGATCGTCCAGCAGCAGCGCGTCGCAAACGACCGTGCTCTTGCTGTCTTCCGCGTTGGGGTGCACCTTGAGCAGGCCGCGATAGCTGCTGCGCCCGCCGTCCTTGCAGATCGACTTGCTGATGATCTGGCTGGTTGTGTGCGGCGCGACGTGTACGGCCTTGCCGCCCGCGTCCTGGATCTGGCCCTTGCCCGCGAAGGCAATCGACAGAATCTCGCCGTGCGCGCCCGGCTCCATCAGGTAGAGCGACGGGTACTTCATGGTGATCTTGCTGCCCAGGTTCGCGTCCACCCATTCGTGGCTGGCGTCGCCGTACACCATCGCGCGCTGCGTCACGAGGTTGTACACGTTGTCCGACCAGTTCTGAATGGTCGTATAGCGTGAGCGCGCGCCGCGCTTGACGACGATCTCGATCACGCCGCTGTGCAGGCTCTCGGTGGTGTAGGCGGGGGCGGTGCAGCCTTCGACATAGTGCAGGAACGCGCCTTCGTCGACGATGATGATCGTGCGCTCGAACTGGCCGATACTGGCCGTGTTCAGGCGGAAGTAGGCCTGGAGCGGCATCTCGATCTTCACCCCCGGCGGGACGTAGATGAACGATCCTCCGGACCATACCGCCGAGTTCAGCGCGGCATACTTGTTGTCGTGAGCTGGGATGACCGTCCCGAAATATTCCTTGAACAGGTCCTCGTTTTCCTGCAGGGCGACGTCGATGCTCTTGAAGATGACGCCCTGGGCTTCGAGCTCTTCGCGAATGCGGTGGTAGACCATTTCCGAGTCATACTGCGCACCTGCGCCTGCCAGGAATTTCTGTTCTGCTTCGGGGATGCCCAGCCGGTCGAACGTCTTCTTGATGTTCTCCGGCACTTCATCCCATGTGCGGCCCTCTTTGTCTGCCGGGCGCACATAGTAGTAGATGTCCTCTTCGCGCAGGCCGGACAGATCCGGCCCCCACGTGGGAACGGGCTTGCTCTGGTAGATTTTCAGCGCGTTCAGTCGATAGTCGCGCATCCACTGCGGCTCGTTTTTCGCCTCACTGATTTGTGCGACGACGTTGGCGTCCAGGCCCTTGCGGGTTTTAAACACATAGGAATCGGGGTCGCTAAAGCCGTACTCTTCTTCGTAGGCTTCGCGGATGCCCTTGATTTGTTCTTGATCGCTCAGAGTCACTGTGTCATCTCCTTAACGGCGATGGTCTGGCGTCGGTCGGAATGAATGGAGTGTGTAATTACGCGCGCCAGCGATCGACAGGTGCTACGCAGACGCGTCGTTTTGCTGCTCGCGCAACCAGTCGTAGCCCTGCTCTTCGAGCGTCAATGCCAGCTCTGGACCGCCGGATTCGACGATCTGTCCTTCGAGCATGATGTGGACGAACTGCGGCTTGATGTAGTTCAGGATACGCTGGTAGTGTGTGATGACCAGCACGCCCAGTTCCGGCCCGCTGAGCTTGTTCACGCCTTCCGAAACGATGCGCAGCGCGTCGATGTCCAGGCCCGAGTCGGTTTCGTCCATGATCGCAATACGCGGCTGGAGCATCGCCATCTGCAAAATTTCCGCACGCTTCTTTTCGCCGCCGGAAAAGCCTTCGTTCAGGTAGCGGCCCGCGAAATCGTGATCCATCAACAGCATGTCCATCTTTTCGATCATCAACTTGCGGAATGCCGGGATCGGGATGCCCTTGTCTTTGGGATCTGCTTCTTTGCGGCGGGCATTGAGGGCATTGCGCAAGAAGTTCGCCAGCGTCACGCCGGGGATGGCAACCGGATACTGGAAGGCCAGGAACAGCCCCATGCGGCTGCGCTCGTCGGTTTCAAGGTCCAGAATATCAACGCCGTCGAAAATCACCTGGCCTGCGGTGATTTCGTAGACCGGGTTCCCCATCAAGACGTTCGCCAGTGTGCTCTTGCCGGAGCCGTTCGGCCCCATCAGCGCATGGACCTCGCCCTGCTTGACGGTTAGATTCACACCCTTAAGGATGGGCTGCCCTTCCACGCTGGCGTGGAGATTCCGAATTTCTAACGCTGCACCCATTGTTGCGATTATCCCTCTCTACAGTGCTCGCGGTTGGCGCCTCAGACGTGCAAAAAAATGAGATTTTGCGACGGATGAGTGTGCCCCAATTGAGAACGTTTTGCAATGATTCTGTGACAAGTATAACATTTCGCCGCGCTATCGGTCAATAAAACAGAAATTTATCTTATAAATTGTTTAGATTAGAATTCAGATGGTCGCGCGCCGCCTCCGCAAACACAGGTTTTGATAGGTTCGTAAGGTTATAATTAATCGTAGTCCTGGTTCGGACTGCTGGCAGTTCACCGGGGGGCAGTCTATACTTTGTGCAGCGCATCCGGCGCATGCTTCCTCTGTGGATTGACTCTGCGCCGCTGGCGCGCTATGACCGTATTGGCAGAAGGGATGGTGCATCATGGCCGACGAAACTCAGGCTCAGCCGAGTCAGACGCCCAGTACGTTATCGACTGAAGAAAAAGGCGAGCTGGTCCTGAACGCCTTGCGCGAAGTGTACGACCCGGAAATCGGGCTGAACGTCGTCGAGTTGGGCCTGATCCGCGAAATACAGGTGATGGACGACCGTCTGCACATCATCATGCTGATGACGACGCCGTTTTGTCCCTACGCGCCGCAGCTTCTCGAAGCGACGCGCCGCAAAGGTCAGGATACGCTGGGCGTGCCGACGACCGTCGAGTTGGGGATGGAAATGTGGGACCCGTCGATGGCCGAAGATGGGGTCCTGGATAACTGGGGCCTGTTCTAGAATTCCGCACGACTGCGCGCCCGCGATCCGACACGATCGCGGGCGCGCCTGTTTTTGCCTGTTTCGATGCGCCGGGCCTCTCGCCCAAATTCGCCGTTAAAAATCATTTCCACTATGCTACGTAACAGGCACGGATCTCGCCTAGACTTATTTTATATAGCGATGTGAGCTTCTGAGCGCAAAGGAGCGGTGATCATGGCGACGCCGTACGACGGCAAGATTGCGATCTGGCACTGGAAGGGTAATTCGATCTCCGAAGAAACCATCGAAGACGTGGTCCGCACGATCAAGCAGTGGTCCCCCAATGTGACACAGTTGTGGGTGAAGACCAGCGACGGCGCGAACTGGATGGGCGAGTTCGACACCGATCGTGACCTGGCGATCGACAGCGTTGCCAGTGTGGACAAGTGGGTGCGCGTCCTGTCTGCCAACGGCATGGAGTTTCACGCCTGGGCTGTGGTCAAGGGCCAGAACATCACTTCCGAGGCCGATCGTATCATCGAGGTGTGCAACCGTCCGGGCGTCAAATCGATGGTGCTCGACGTTGAACCCTATTCCGGTTTCTGGACGGTCGGCAAAGACCCGATCCGCCCGCTGATGACCCGCATCCGGCGCGGGGTGGGGGGGCGCTTCCACATCGGCATGGCCGTCGATCCCCGCCCGCAGCACAAGGCGAGCATTTTCCCCGACGAGTGGCGGCCATTCATCAACAGCGTGCACCTTCAGCTTTATTGGGAGACGTTCCAGCGCCCCTATCAGGAAGTGCTCAAGGAAGGCTTCACCACCTGGGGATCGTACGGACTGCCGCTGTTCCCGGTATTCCCCAGCGCGGCCCCGCGCGACGAGATGGCCGCCGCCAGCGAACTCGTGGTCAAGACGTACAAGGCGACCGGCATCAGTTGGTGGCGCTTGGGCGTGATCGGCCCGGTGGAGTTCCCGGTGATCAATACGTCGCTGGACGTGGACGACACCACCACGCCGACCGAGCCGACGCCCAGCGGGGGCCGGTACGGGATCGAAGTCGTGATTACGCCCGACAGCGCGCGATACAGCCAGGGATCGTACACCGGTCAGGACGCGAATACGCTGCTCAGCTCCTTTAAGGGCACGTGGGGGTGGAACGTCAAATATAAGAAGACGGTCGGCCAGACCAGTACCGTCTGGGCGCGATGGGATCCCGATCTCGTGGCGAGCGGCTGGTACGAGGTGTCGGTGTTCGTTCCGGCGCGTCATGCCACGACGGGCAACGCGCGCTTCAAGCTGCACGGCGTGCTGGGCACGTCGTCCGAGCTGGAAATCCCGATCCGGCAGGACCCCTATTACAACGTATGGGTGCCGCTGGGTACGTACCAGTTTGACGCCAACAACGCCCAGGCCGGGATCGTGTTCCTCAACGACCTGACGGGCGAATCGGACAAGGAAATCGCGTTCGACGCGGTGCGGTGGCGCCAGATCATCGGCATCACGCCTACGAATAAATATCTGGCCGACGGTTACGATGTTCCGATCGGCACGGCTTCGGAACGTGCCGCCTCCGAGGTGTGGCCGGGTAAATGGTTCGATGCGACCGGCTTCGCGCGGCTTTACCGCCAGGGCACGTCGAGCCAGGCGTACCATACCGGCGCGGACCTCAACCTGAACTCGCCGTACTGGGACTCGGACAAGCACAGCCCCGTGTCGGCGGCGGCGTCCGGCGTGGTGACCTACGCCAACCGCGTCGCGGGGTGGGGCAACATCATCGTGATCCGGCACGATCCGCTGATCACGACCGGGCAGGTGCTTTACGGGCGTTACGCGCACGTCGAGAGCATGAAGGTCAAGGTCGGCGACCGCGTTGTGCGCGGCCAGCAGATCGCCAACGTGGGCAACGGCGAGGGCCTGTACGCCTACCACCTGCACTTCGACCTCAGCCCGACGAGCATTCTCTCAACGCAGCCGTGGCACTGGCCGGGCATGAACCGCGACCTGCTGCTTCAGCACTACATCGATCCGCAGGATTTCGTCAAGAACAACCGCCCCGCCAAGCGGGACTAACGGCGCAACGCGACACGAACCGGGCGGGTCACAGACCCGCCCCTACATGCTTCGCCGTTATGGAAGTGTTCGGCCCGCGCATGGAGTCGCTTCTGTAGGGGCAGGTTTCTAACCTGCCCTGCTTTTCGTTTCCTGTCGGAAACACGATGCGCGGAGGTCCGACCCGCGGTTTTGCGCCTGTCAGCCACCTGTCAGGTGGGCGCGGTGCAATCGTCGCGTGGTCGCGCAGCAGCGCGCCCGGGCGGCTATCGTTTTGAGCGGCGGAATGGGTATAATCGCGCGCATGGACAAAAACAGCCTGTCACGGTTTGAAGAGCGCATTCAATCGCTGGTCGAGGGCGGGTTTGCCCGGTTGTTTGACGGGCAGCTCCAGCCGCGCGAGGTCGCGCTGCGTTTGGCCCGTAGACGACCAGCAGCGCGACTGCGCCCCCAATCACTTCGCCGTGCACCTTCACCCCGCCGATCACACCGCGCTGCTTGCCCGCGAGCCGGAGCTGGCGGCGCTGCTTTCCGAACATCTCGTGGCGCTGGCCCACGAAAGCGGCTTGTGGCTCGATTCGCTGCCCGGCGTCGAGTTGATCGCGGACGGCGCGGTCCCCGCGCATACGGTCTCCGTCGTGACGTCCTACCGGCGCGCGCTGCGTGAATCGACCCAGGTGCTGCACCCGCTCGGCCAGCCGGAGGATGCATCACCGCGCCGCGACGTTCTGCCTGACGCGTTTTTGATCGTGGACGGCAAACATTACGTGCCCCTGGATCGCCCGGTGATCAACATCGGGCGGCGGCGCGACAACACGATCGTGCTGGACGACATGC
Organism: Aggregatilinea sp.; assembly: GCF_036822615.1. NCBI lineage: Bacteria > Bacillati > Chloroflexota > Anaerolineae > Aggregatilineales > Aggregatilineaceae > Aggregatilinea > Aggregatilinea sp. Next base: position 28,059 of record NZ_DAISHJ010000055.1, read on the forward strand.
GGATCAGCCGCCATCACTGCCAGCTCCGCTTCCGCTTCGGGGAATTTGTGCTCTACGACCTGGGCAGCCGGGGCGGGACGTTTGTCAACAACCAGCGTGTGAGCGAATGCGTGCTGCGCCCCGGCGACGTGCTGTCACTGGCGGGCGTGCCGCTGGTGTACCATGTGGATGAAGCGTCTACCGGGCGGTTGAGCCCGAAAGGCGATACGCAGGTGTGGGTGCGCCCCGTCGAGGACGACGCGGCGTCTGCGAATCGGTCCGGCGACGAACCGGAAGAGGACGGTTTTCTTGAGCCTTGAGGAACTGCTGTTGGTGCTGCGCGTCGTGACGGGCGGGCTGCTGGTCGGCTTCCTGGGCGCGGTGTTCCTCGTATTGTGGCGCGATTATCAGGCGGCGGTCAGCGAGGTAACGGGCGGCAGACTTCACCGGGGCCAGTTGGTGGTGGTGGCGTCCTCGGATGGCGCGTTGGAAACCGGGTCGAGCTATTCGCTGCTGCCGGTAACCAGCCTGGGCCGTGCACCGGCGAACACCATCGTCGTGCGCGACAGTTTCGCCAGCCAGGAGCACGCGCTGGTGATCTGGCGCAGCGGGCAGTGGTGGCTGGAAGATCGCCACAGCAGCAACGGCACGCTGCTCAACGGCGATATCATCACCGAGCCGGTCGTGGTCTCGTCGGGTGATGTGATTGGAATCGGGCAGGTCCAGTTCCGTCTGGAACTGGACTGAATCAGGCAGGAGAGGACGCATGGATCTCGGGTTGAATGAGGCCAAAGTCTTTGTGGCGGCCAGCAGCAGCGGCCTGGGGGCCGCAACCGCGCGCCAGTTCAGTCTGGAAGGCGCGCACGTCGTCGTGAACGGGCGCTATCAGGACCGGCTGGAAGAAACCGCCGCCGCCATCCGGCGCGAATCGGGCAACAACGTCCTGGCGCTCAGCGGCGACGTCACCGACGGCGAAACCGCGCGGACGTTGATCGAAAACGCGGCGGCGCGTCTCGGCGGGCTGGACATTCTGGTGACCAATGCGGGCGGTCCGCCGCCCGGCACGTTCGAGTCCGTCTCGCTCGACGATTGGGAAAAGGCGTTCCAGTTGAACGTGATGAGCGCCGTATACATGATCCGCGCCGCGCTGCCGTACCTCAAGCAGAGCAGCCGCGCCTCGATCCTGACCATCACGTCCGTGTCGGTCAAGCAGCCGATCGATAATCTGGTGCTGTCCAACAGCGTGCGCATGGCCGTCGCCGGGCTGACCAAATCGCTGGCGAACGAACTGGGCGAGCAGGGCATCCGGGTCAACAGCATCTTGCCCGGCTGGACGCGCACCGGGCGCGTCACGCAGATCATGGAAAGCCGCGCGCAGGCGCAGGGCATCACCGCCGAGGAAGCCGGAAAGCGGCAGGGCGCGAGCACGCCGCTGCGCCGCATGGGCGAGCCGGAAGAGTTCGCCAACGTCGCGGTGTTCCTGTGCTCTCCGGCGGCCAGCTACGTGCACGGGGCGATGATCCCGGTGGATGGCGGCGCGATCCGCACCACGCTGTAAGACATTTTATGTGCATGAGGGGCATCCTGCGGGGTGCCCTTTTTGTTTGGTGCCGCGGCACGATCTCACGTTGTTCGGAGGCGCTGCCAGTGAAGAAATTTTTGCTTATAGCCGTGTGTTGGTTGGCCCTCGCTGCTCCCGTTCACGCCCAAACATCGACGCCAACGCCGCAGCCGCCTGTCTCCTGGCCGCCCGATCCCACCGCGATTCTGGAGGACGGCGTGACGTGGACGCTCCTGACGACCACCGACACAGCCGCTCAGGCACGCGCAGAGGCAGACAATGAGGGGCGCGCAATCCTGTTTTACGATGGCTCGTCCGCCGCGCCGCGCCGGTTTCCGTTTCCGCCGGGTGTGGACCGGGTCGCTTCTGCCCACCTCAGCCAGGATGGCACAATCGCCGTGCAGTTGACGTTCGTGGATTCGACGCTGGATTCCGATCGACAGGGTGCAGCCGCCGCCGGGAATACGCTGCTGCTCGATCCGGCCACAGGCGAGTACCGCGCTGCGCCGGCGGTGTGCGGCGGTCGCATCCTACAGGCGCAGCCGGGCAGCGGGCACTGGGCGGCGGTCGCCGTGGCGGACGATCCGGGTGTGGCGCTGCTGTGCCATACGGAAACAGGCGCAGTGCGCGACGCGCTCCCGGCGCACTACCGGCAGTGGAAGGTCGGGGCATCACCGGATGGGACGTGGCTGGTCATGGTGGGGCGCAGCGAGGCCGATCTGACCTATCACGTCTTTTCGTACCGGCTCGACTCCGGCACGGTGGCCGAGTTGGGCGTGCTGGACGAGCATCTGCCGCTCGATCCGGTGTTCGGTTTCCATTCGTGGATTGGGGACAGGCAGGGGATGCTGGTTGCCAGCGACTCTTACCGCTCGTATCCCCCCGCAGCCTATTTCGCGTTTGACGTCACCGCCGCGGGCAGCCTGACCTTCACGTTTTCGGGCTGGCCGGGCACGGTGTTTTATTCCGGCGAGAGCCAGCGTTATGCGTCTCTCCATTCAGACGGCTATTCGGAGGGCATGTTGGGCAGTGGCGGACTGTCGCACACGCCCTGCCGCCTGACGGTATATGACGCGGCGGGCCTCCGCACGCAGGATCTCGGCTGGGAATGCCAGTCCGTCGCGGTGGATGATAACGACGTTCGACTGGCCTACCGCCAGGGCGAGCGCCTGTACTTTCTCGTGCAGCCGGAGGAAGATGTCGCCGTGACCCGGCCCTATGCCTACGACTTCGCGCGCGATGCCGTCGAGCCGGCCCCCGTAACGGGCGAATTCGAGTCGATTGCTGGGATGTCGCCGGATGGCGATCGGCTGGTCCTGTTTGCGGGCGATGACGGGACGCTGGCGCGGCATGCCGCGCCGTTTGATATCCGTGTTGAGCCGATGGCGCTGCGGCAGGTGGTGGTTGCGGCCTGGAACGGGGCCATCCTCTACCGGTCCGAGCCCGGCGGGTTTGACCTGTCGGGGCAGGTGACATGGCCGGACGACGACACACTCGTGATCGCCGCCTTCCCGAGCGAGGACACCCTGACCCTGGACAGCGGGGAAACGCAGCAGGTTCCGTACCCGTGCTCGCTGCGCATGATCCGCTTTGCGGATCGGCGCCCGGTCGAGATCCGCATCACGCCGCAGATCGGGGCGGGGGACACGCCGTTTGCGCCGGACGGCTTCGCGTCCGCCGCAGAGGCGCTGTCGCCGGATGGCCGGTACTGGCTCACCGGGGATGCGGTGTTCGACCTGGAGTCGTTCACCCTGGTTCCCCTTCTGCGCGCCGATCTGCCCGCCGGGCTGCGCGCCACGCTGGCATGGTCGGCGGACAGCCGCGTGCTGGCAACCATCCGCGCGCCCGGGCACGACGCGCAGTTTGAACTCGCGTTCCCGGCCTCGCGCGCGAGTTGATCGGAAAATCACAAACGTCTCTGTCGTTTTACTTTTTGCGGGTTTGCACTATACTGCACTCCCATGACCGAAAATCGGACTCCCACCCTTCCGGCAGGCCAACCCGGCGTGCCGGGCTTCACGTTGGCCCGGGGCCGCATGCTGCTGGACAATCCCGGCGCGGCGCAGCTCCGGCGCTATTTGCCTGTGCTGGCCGTGATCGCTGCCCCCTACGCGAACCTCAATGGCGACCAGGATCCGATCAATCCCCTGGATCGCGCCATGGAATGGCGGCGTCTGGTGGCGGCGTGGCGCACGGCGACCGTCCAGGCGGGCACGCAGAGCACGCCGCTGGCGCTCGTCCGGCTGGATCCGCCGACCG